>JAFUDW010000108.1 GCA_017464225.1 Clostridia bacterium
AGGCCAGTGCCGACAGATTGGAGCAAGCTCCATCTGTCGTCCCTTGCCTTTTTCGGGATTGCTGCGCAATCCTCGGCCCGCTGCGCGTGCCTACCTCAGACTGGGGCTTTGGATTAAAGTTTTCAACGCTTTACCTTGCACCGGAAATGACGGCGGCTTGCCGACGTCAATGACGCGATAGCGTCATAGCCGCATAAACAAAACGGCTGGATCGAGCTTGCTCGAATCCAGTCGTGTTTGTGTTGCGGCGTATTTCCGGAGCGCTCTTTGCGGCAACCCCACTTCAATCAACTGCGGGAAGTTGCCTGTTTATGGCGCTAAGTAATATCCGCAACTGGCGGGTTCAGGGAGGCACTGCCTCCCTGGCAGGGTTTTTAAGGGGCGGCGCCCCTTAACGTTCCCCTCCCTCATCTGCCAACTCTGGTTTATACAATGATTAGAAAAGTCGTTATCCCAGCATGACTTGGCCGCCGGTGACCGGAATGGCCTGGCCGGTTTCATACTGCTGCTCCACGGCGTACATCACGGCGCGGGATACGTCCTCCGGGGTGACGCCGCGGCCCATGGGCACCTTGGATTCATAGTAACGGCGCACGTCGGCCACGTTTTGGGCGCCGGGCACCTTGCCTGCCCGGAGATACTGGACGAAGAGACCGCGTTCAGGGTCTGACCAGAGCGGGCCGTCCAGGTAGTTGCCGGGACAGACCGCGTTGACCTTGATACCGTCGCCGCAAAGCTCCAGGGCGAAGCTCTGCACCAGGCCGATGCCGCCGAACTTGGAGCCCGCATAGGCGAAGTTGCGGGAGGAGCCCGCCAGGCCGCTTTTGGAGTTGATTTCCACGATATCGCCTGTCCAGGCGGGATCGGCGGCATGCTGGGCGCGCATGAGCGCGGCGGCGTAGCGGACGCAGAGATAAAAGGCGGTATAATTGACGGCGGTGACCCGGTCAAAATCTTCCTTTTCCAGCACGCTCAGGCTGCCTGAGCGCACGATGCCGGCGTTGCTGACCAACAGGTCAATACCGCCAAACAGCTCCGCGGTCTTCTGCATGAGCGCTGCCACATCGTCCTCCCGGGCGACGTCGACGGCTACGGCGGCAGCGCGGCTGCCCAGCAGTTTGGCCTGGCGGCGGGCCAAATCAATATGAAGATCGGCCAGCACCACGGCGGCGCCTTCCCGATGGAGCGCCTGGGCGATGCCCAGCCCCAGCCCCTGGGCCGCGCCGGTAACGACGGCGATCTTGCCGCGCATGCGGCCGGGAGCGTCCGGGCGGTCGTGGACGCGGCGGGCGGCGATCTGCTGCCAGGTGGACATATCGATCATAAGGTATCCTTCCTTTCGGCAGGCGGCGGAGAAATTTATGATAACTTCTGCAAGCGCCTGGGAGTTTTGAATCGTTGATTGAGCATAAATGCGCGTGTGTTGGACAGCATACAATTTTTTCCCCGGTTTGTCAAGAATCGTCGGTTGACGTCTGTCGCCGAAAGCATTACAGTAAAAGCGATGCAGGACATGGACAGGCCGGAGATCCGGCAAATGGAGCACTTTGGCGCGGCGCGGCGGGAACAGGAACCCCGCTGCCCGGTGTGCGGCGCAGAATGCGAATGGATCTACAGGTACAGAGGATTGGACGCTGCGGGGTGCGAGCGCTGCCTGGAGCGGACTGACGCGTGGAAGGAGGACGCATGCGGAGAGAACAGGTAAAGCGGATGCTGGAGAGCTACCGGCAATGCAAAGCGCGGCGGGAGAGCCTGGCGCTGGAGATCGATCTGGCCGAGCGGCAGCTCAGCGAGGCCCGAGAGCGGATGACCGAGGACGCCGTGCTGCCGGGGCACGACCTGGCGCGGGCTCCGGGCGGCGGCGCGGGCGATCCCACGGCGCGGCTGGCGGTGAAGTTCGCCTCGGGCTATCAGCCCCGCTATATCCTGGAAATGGCGGGGGATATCAGGCGCATGCGGGATGAAATGCGGGAGTGCGAAACGGTGTGCCGGTGCGTGGAGGCCTGGCGCGGCGTGCTGAACGAGCGGGAGCTGCTGGTGATCGACAGGCATGTGATCGGCGGGGAGAGCTATGCCGACGTGCTGGAGGACTATGCCCGGCGGTTCCCGGCCACGGCGCTCACCAGCCTGGACGGCGTGAAATGCGTCAATAAACGCGCTATCGGAAAGATCTTCGCCGCGGCGGGCGCATAGCGTTTGGGGCAACAAAAAGAAGGAAAACGGCGGGATGCTGATCCCAATCGTTTTCCTTCTTTATTTGCGTATATATGCCGGGTCAGGGCACGTAAAAGGTTTGTTTGGGCCCGGTATCCCGCATCAGGGTGCGCGGATCGCGGAAGCGCAGCAGGTACAGCCCGGTATCGTACAGATCGCCGGCGCAGCCGCCCACGTGCACGGCCAGGGCCATGGCGGCAAGAAAGCGGTCGGAGGGGTTGGACAGCCCCAGGGTCAGGCCGCCGAATACCAGCGTGAATACCGTAAAGGGCGCCAGCAAAGCGATCATGGAGGCCAGGCGGTATACGTAAATATCGGGCACGCCGCAATAGGCTACCGTGGCTGTAAAGCCAAAGGTCAGCTTGCGCCCGGTGAGCAGCTTATAGGCGGCGCCGTGCGTCAGCTCGTGAAGCACCATGTACGCGATGAGCCCCGCGCCCAGAATGCCCAGGCGCAGCGCCGAGGCAAAGCCTTCGCCCAGCAGATCTTTGGGGCGGATGATCATCAGCGCCGCCAGCCCGATGATGACCGCCATAACGATGCCTGCTGCGATGTTGAGGCGGACGCCGGTTTTTTTGTCGGCGGCGTCAATGATAAAGGCCGCCCGGTAGCCCGCGGGCAGCTCCGTTTCATAATGCTTCATAAAAAGGCTCCTTTCTTCGCAACTTTATCATTTTATCATGGACTGGGGATTTGTGCAACGCGGCGTTCTGTGGTACAATAGCGGGGTACAAAGGTTTTTTCGGAGGAACGACATGAAACTGCGCGTTTTATTGCCTCTCGCCGTCCTTCTTTGCATATTGACCGCAGCGTGCCGGGCGGAGATCGCCTGGGTGCAGACGCCGGGCGGCGCGCTGAACATGCGCAAGACCCAGAGCGCCAAGGCCACCGTGGTGGCCAACGTGCCCAACCACAGTCAGGTGGAGGCCGACGAGGTGGGCGAGACCTGGACGAAGATCACCTATAAAAAGAAAAGCGGCTATGTGAAAACCGAATACCTGCTTTTGTCCTCCTCCCTGGCGGGCCGGACGGGATATCCCGGGGCCGAAGGCCTGATCGCCTACGCCGCGCCCGATGCGGACGCGGCTGTCGCGGCGGTGTTCAACAGCGATGAAGCGCTGTATGTAGAGAGCGTTGAAGGCGAATGGGCTGCGGTGAGCCGGGAGGGGCGGTGGGGCTACGCGCCCGTGGCCGATATCGCGGCTCTGCGGCAGGAGCCCGCGGATATGCTGGGCTTCATTCCTCAGTCCGGCGTGACGGCGCAGGATTGTGAAGCGAAACTGACCGACGTGCAAACGGTCTCCCTTCCCGCCGGCACGGCGCTGACCGTGGGCCCGCTGAAGGGCGGGCGCTGTCTGGCTGAAACGCCGCAGGGCTGGGTCTGGCTGGACTGCGCGGCGATCAGCCTGGAGGAGTATCCCGATCAGGCTGTCAGCCTGATGGGCGGGCTGACCTCGGGCGAGGCCGTTTCAAAGGCCGAGGCGGCGCTGAAAAAAGCCTATAAAGCCTATGGCAAGCAGCGCATGTACGCCGTGCCCACCCTGCACAGGGAGGAAGCGTACCGCTGCGGATTTTTCAACGATGAGGGCAAGCTTTTGTACTGCGCCGTGATCGGCGAAAACGGAAACGTGATGGCGCTGGCCGATTATACGGCCTTCGCCGCGCCTGTGCGCGCCGCGCAGCTGCTGCCCTACGGCGAAATCATGCTGGAGCTGAGCCAGGATACGCTGGCGGCGGGCGACGTGCTGGATATTGCCGTCTCCGCCTGGACAGAGCGCCAGTGCCAGTACGCGCTGGAGGGCCCCGTGACTGTGGAAACAGCCCCCGGCCCGCATTTTGCCGCCGCCTGGCGGCCCAGGGTGCCCGGGGAATATACCCTGACCGTTACCGTCACCGATGAGGACGGCCACAGCGCCGCCGGCAGCCGGGTGATCACCGTGACGCCCAGCGGCGAGGAAACGCTGGATGAGATATACAGCCAGAAGGACGGCTGGTGGCTGGACGTGCCCTACCGGGACAGCAGCCTGGATAAATCGGGCTGCGCCATCTTTACGCTGAGCCACGCCCTTTCTCGCATGGGCCTGACGGGAAGCGATCTGCTGCCCCGGAGCCTGGCCAAAACCTTCGCTCTGTGTCTGACGCCCGACGGCACCAATAACGAGCGCCTGATCCGGGAAGCAGCCGCGGCCTACGGGTTCTCTACCAAAAGCGGCCTGATTAACGACGCCAAGCAGATCGCAAGCTACCTGCGCAACGGTTCCATGTTCAGCTTTTCCATCGCCCGGGGGCATATCGCCCTGGCGATTGGCGTCAGCGAGGATGGAACGATGGTGCGCGTGGTGGATTCGGCGCCCCACGCCACCTTTGAGCGCATCGTGAACGACAGCCTGTACTATATGACCCGCAGCGGCGGCTTCCGGGCGGCTGTGCGGCTGGAGGATATTCCCGGGGCCCGCTGGTATCTGGATACCGACGATTACGGCGGGCTGGAATACTGGCTGCGGCTCAGCTATGTGGCCAAGCGCGGCGCGCGGCTGATCCAGCCGGCGGAATAATCAAACGCGATACGGGAGCGTGATATTGATGCCTATTTTTCAGCCTTTTGACGTGCTGATCCCCCGGGAGGAATTCCTGGACCGCTGGCCGGTGATCGCCTGCGATCAGTTTACCTCCCAGCCTGAATACTGGCAGCGGCAGCGGGAAATCGTTGGCGACGCGCCTTCGGCCCTGCGCTGCGTGCTGCCCGAGGCTGAGCTGACGTCGGCGGACGATCAGACCTACCGGGAAATCAGACGGACGATGGAGCGCTACCTGGCGGAAGGCGTTTTTGCCGGGTACGCCCAGTCCTTTGTATACGTGGAGCGCACGCTGACCGATGGAACCGTTCGGCCTGGGGTGGTGGGCGTGATCGATCTGGAAGCCTATGATTACGGCAGCGACGTGGTTTCGGCCATCCGCGCCACCGAGCGCACGGTGGTTGAGCGCATCCCGCCGCGGATGCGGGTGCGGCGCGGCGCGGCGCTGGAGCTTTCCCATGTGCTGCTGCTCTGCGACGACGAGCGCCGCGCGCTGATAGAGCCGCTGCGGGCGGAGCTTGCTTCGCCGCTGTATGATCTGCAGCTCCCCCAGGACGGGGGACGCCTGATCGGCTGGCTGGTGAACGGTGCGGCGGCCCGGGCCTTTGAGGAACGGCTCGCGGACTACTGCCGGCGCAAGGAGGGCGAGTTGAACGGTATGCTCTTCGCCGTGGGCGACGGCAATCATTCGCTGGCTACCGCCAAGGCCTGCTACGAGGAGCTGAAAAAAACATCGGCGGACGCAGGGGCCATCGCCCGGGCGCGGTACGCCATGGCCGAACTGGAAAACATTCACGACCGCTCGCAGCGGTTTGCCCCCATTCATCGATTGGTCAGCGGCGTTGACGCGTCCGGGCTGATCGCGTACCTGCGGGAGCGCTGCTGTGCAGAGGGCGGGTATCCGGTGCCCTGGGTTTCAGGCCAGTGCGAAGGCGTGCTTTTACTGAACAGGGAGCTGGGCGTACTGCCCGTGGGCATCCTGCAAAGTGCGCTGGACGATTATCTGGCTGCGCATCCCGGAGAGATCGATTACATCCATGGCGAAGACAGCCTGCGGACGCTGGCCGGGCGCGGCGACGCTGTGGGCTTCCTGCTGCCCGCCATCCCCAAGGATGATTTTTTCCGGGGCATCGCCCGGGACGGCGTGCTGCCGCGCAAAACCTTTTCCATGGGCGAGGCCCGGGAAAAACGCTATTATCTTGAGGCAAGAAGGCTGTAAAGCGGAAAAACTCAAATTTGGGCGTCGCGCCGGACGCGGTGCGAGCTTTGCAATGAGAATTGAACTGGCGATAAGCCAGATAAGGAGGAGAAGCATATGACGTACATTCCCGCGGAGGATCGCTACCAGAACATGGAATACCGACGCTGCGGCAACAGCGGAATCAAGCTGCCCGCCATTTCGCTGGGGCTGTGGCACAACTTTGGCGATATCACACCCTACGGCACGCAGCAGGCCATCCTGCGCACGGCCTTTGATCATGGCATCACGCATTTTGACCTGGCCAACAATTACGGCCCGCCCTACGGCGAGGCGGAGCGCAATTTCGGCCGCCATTTCCTGCAGGACTGGAAGCCTCACAGGGATGAGCTGATCATCTCCACAAAGGCGGGCTATGATATGTGGCCAGGCCCCTACGGCAACTGGGGAAGCCGCAAATATCTGGTGGCCAGCGTTGACCAGAGCCTGAAACGCATGAACCTGGATTATGTGGATATCTTCTATCATCACCGGCCCGATCCCGAGACGCCGCTGGAGGAGACCATGAGCGCGCTGGATTATATCGTGCGCTCGGGCCGCGCGCTGTACGTGGGCATTTCCAATTACAAGCCCGCCGAGGCGCGCCAGGCCATCCGTATCCTGCGGGAGATGGGCACGCCCTGCCTGATCCACCAGCCGCGCTATAATATGTTTGATCGGTGGATCGAGGACGGACTGACCGACGTGCTCCGGGAGGAGCAGGTGGGCTGCATCTGCTTTGCGCCGCTGGCCGGCGGACTGCTGACCGATCGCTACCTGAACGGCATCCCCGCCGATTCCCGGGCGGGCCACGATCCGCGCTTCCTGAAGCCCGACGCCATCACCGAGGAGAAGCTGGGCAAGATCACCGCGCTGAACGATTTGGCCCAGGCCCGCGGGCAGAAGCTTTCGCATATGGCGCTGCAGTGGGTGCTGCGCGATCGGGTGGTGACCTCGGCGCTGATCGGCGCAAGCCGTCCCCAGCAGGTCATCGATAACGTGCAGGCCGTCAGCGGCCCCGCCTTTACCGAAGAGGAGCTGAGCCGGATCGAACAGATCATCGCGGAGTAAAAAGGGAGAAAGCGATATGGATAAGGTGCGTTTGGGCGTGATCGGCGTGGGCAACATGGGCACGGGCCATTGCCGGAACATCCTGGCGGGCATGTGCCCGGAGATCGAGATCACCGCCGCGGCGGATCGACGGGAATCCCGCCGGGCGTGGGCCCGGGAAAACCTGCCCGGCGCCGCGATCTTCAGCGAGGGCGAGGAGCTGATCGCCTCGGGGACGTGCGACGCCGTGATCATCGCCGTGCCGCATTATCAGCATCCGCCGCTGGCGATATCGGCCTTTCGGCACGGACTGCACGCCATGGTGGAAAAGCCCGCGGGCGTATATACCCTGCAGGTGCGGGAGATGATCGACGAGGCCGACAGGCATCCCGAGCTGACCTTCGGGCTGATGTTCAACCAGCGGACCAACTGCGTATACCGCAAGATGAAAGAGATGATCGATGGCGGCGAGCTGGGCCGGATGAAGCGCATGAGCTGGCTGATCACCGACTGGTATCGCACGCAGTTCTATTATGATTCCGGCGCCTGGCGGGCCACCTGGGCAGGGGAGGGCGGCGGCGTGCTGCTCAATCAGTGCCCGCATCAGCTGGATCTTTTGCAGTGGCTCTGCGGGCTGCCCGTCAAGGTGCAGGCGCACTGCCATGTGGGCAAGTGGCACGATATTGAGGTGGAGGACGACGTAACGGCCTACCTGGAGTTTGAAAACGGGGCCACCGGCGTATTTGTCACCACCACGGGCGACGCGCCGGGCACCAATCGCCTGGAGGTATCGGGCACGCTGGGCAAGCTGGTCTGCGAGAACAACGAGCTGACCTTCTGGCGCAACGCCGTGGACGAACGCCAGTGGTGCCTGGAATGCAAGGAGGCTTTCGCCGCGCCGCCCGTGGAGAAGATCACGGTGGAAACCGACGGAGAGAATCCCCAGCACCCGGCGGTGCTGAACGCCTTCGCCGCGCATATCCTCCGGGGCGAGCCGCTGGTGGCCGACGGGCGCGAAGGCATCCGCGGACTGATGCTTTCAAACGCCATGCACTTATCGGCCTGGCTGGGCAGGGAGGTTTCGCTGCCCATTGACGAAAAGCAATTCTACGACCTGCTGGCGGAAAAGCGCAAGAGCTCCCGCCTCAAGGAGGACAGGGATATTACCGTGAACACCGAGGGGAGCTACTAAAGGGAAGGGGAGAGCGCTTTGCCCCGCGCTCGGAAGCCAAGCCCATAAAGCTTAATCGCTTTTTAAGGCCAGCTTTGAAAATGAAATAAGATAAAGCGATCTCCGCGTCCGGGGTCAGCCCGCACAGCGGGCTGAGACTTGCAAAGCAAGTCCGAAAAAGCAGTTGCCCGGCCGATGATGCTTGCATCGATTGGGCGGGAGACGGCTTTTTCACAGCCCCGGACGCGCTCTTTGCGCCAACCTCAAACCAACCTGGCGGAAACAACATGGAAGAACACGCCAACACAGTTCGCCCGTTGCTTCTTTGCAGCTTTCTTCTCAGAAGAAAGCGCGTAATCCCCCTCTTTCTTCCTCTTTGCTATACCAATAAAAGGAGCGATCAATCATGCAAATCGGCGCGCAACTCTATACGCTTCGGGCGTATTGCCAGAATGAGCGCGACCTGGGCCGCAGCCTGGAGCGGGTGGCCGGGATGGGCTACGGCTGCGTGCAGCTGTCCGCCATCGGGCCCATTGCGCCCGGGCGCGTCAAAGCGCTCTGCGATGAGAACGGCCTGAAAATCGTATTGACCCATAATCCCGAAAGCGATTTTTTGCAGAATACCGACGCGATGATCGAAAGGCATCAGCTGTACGGGTGCGGATATGTGGGGCTGGGCTATCTGCCGGACAGGTATCACGCGCCTGATTTTCTGCCGTATTTTGCCGAGGACTATGGCCCGGCGGCGGAAAAACTGCGGGCCGCGGGCATGAAGATGATGTACCATAACCATGCCTTTGAGTTTGAGCGCATGCCCGACGGCAGACCCATGATGGAGCACCTGCTGGAAATGCTGCCCGCTGATCTGATGGGCGTTACGGCGGATACCTACTGGCTGCAGTACGCGGGCGTGGACGTGCGGGAATGGCTCAAGGCGCATGCCGAAAGGCTGCACTGCGTCCACTTGAAGGATTACGCCGTCCGGGGCTTTGATATCCGCATGGCTGCCGTGGGGCAGGGCAACCTGAACTTCTCGGCCATCATGGGCGATCTTGAAAAGAACGGCGTAACGGAGTACGCCCTGGTGGAGCAGGACGAATGCTACGGCCAATCGCCCTTCGATTGCCTGCGGCGCAGCGTGGAATATCTGAAAGCGCTGTAAAAAAAACATCCGCGCAAAGGGCTGCCCAAGCGCCCTTTGCGCGGATCATACCGTTGATCGGATTACCTGGTCCCGTCCTGCCCGGTTTCGCAGGCGGCCAGGTATTTTTTCATTTCTTCAATGTACCGCGTTCCGGCGGGGCTGAGGACGCTGTTTTTGCGGGTGATATAGCCGATCTCCATGGGCCCGGCGGCGTTATCGGCGTCGGCGGCGAAGGGGATGGCGATATAATCGCCGCCGTTGCCGTTGAGTTCCTCGCAGATCACGCTGCTGCAGATGGTATAGGCGTTGAGTCCCACCATGAGATTGAGCACGGTGGCGCGGTCGCAGCATTTGATGATGCGGGGATATTCGCTGGTGGAGAGCAGTTCCTCGGCGAAATAAAAGCTGCTGTCGTCGCCCTGCTCAAAGGACAGACAGGGGTAAGGCGTCAGCTCCTCAAAGGTGATGGCGCTGCGCTTTGCCAGCGGATGCTCCCGCCACAGGTACACGTAAGCGCTGCAGCCGATGAGCGGGGTAAAGGTGAGGTTGGCGGCAGCCATCAGCTTTTTCAGCGCTTTGCGGTTGAAATCGTTCAGGTACAGGATGCCGATCTCGCTGCGGGATGAGGCCACGTCGTCCAGCACGGCCTTTGTGCGCGTTTCGCGGATGGCAAACTCGTATTCGGCCACGTCAAAGCTCCGAGCCATTTCCACAAAAGCCTTGACGGCGAAGGAATAATGCTGGGTGGATACGGCAAACTGCTGCCGGCGAGCGCCCTGCTTGCCATATACGTCCAGCAGGTTCAGGTATTGACCGTATACCTGCCGCGCGTAGGGCAAAAAGGCCATGCCCTCGGCTGTCAGCGTCACGCCGCGGCCCGTGCGGTTGAATATGGTGATGCCGATCTCCTTTTCCAGCTCCTGTATGGCGCTGGTCAGCGAGGGCTGGGCCACGTAGAGCCTATCGGCGGCCTTGTTCAGCGATCCGGCTTCGGAAATGGTGATCACGTAATTGAGCTGCTGCAGCGTCATACCGTCCTCCGGAAAAGCGTTTTTTGTATCATAGTTTTTTTGACTGTTTTTGTCAATCGGAATTTGCCGATTGAAAACCTACAAAACATATGGTATTATAGATAACGGATAAAGGAGATGATGGCTTGAAGATTTCTACCAAGGGACGCTATGCGCTGCGCATGCTCATTGACCTGGCCGAGCACGGCAGCGAAGGCTATGTTCCGCTCAAGGATATCGCCGAGCGCCAGAATATCAGCAAAAAATACCTGGAGCAGATCATTCCGCTTTTTAACCGCACCGATATGCTGCGCACCAACCGCGGCGCGCAGGGCGGCTATATGCTGGCGCGCACGCCCGATAAGTATACCGTGGGCGAGGTGCTGCGCCTCACCGAAGGCTCCCTGGCTCCAGTGGCCTGCGCGGAGCAGAGCCCCGTGCAGTGCGACCGCAGCGTGGATTGCGCCACCCTGCCCATCTGGCGCGGGCTGAGCAAGGTGATCAATGAATATCTGGATGGCATCACCCTGCAGGATATTCTGGATCAGCAGCGGGAGCGGTATGCCAACGATTATGTGATCTGATTTGCGCCGTACATTTGACGTGGAACGGCGTTTTCGCTTTCTGTCCCTCTTCAACGGGGGATTTGTTTTGCCGCCCTTGAACCGCTCCATTAAATATGGTATGATAGATAGGCTGAATCGGATGAACGCTAAAATATTAGCGGAAAGAGGCGAGGTTTATGATCGTCACCGTCACGCTGACGCCCGCGCTGGATAAAACGGTGGTTTTGCCGGGGTTCCGGGTGGATCAGGTGAACCGCATCGAAAGCCTGCGGCTTGATCCGGGCGGAAAGGGCATCAATGTGTCCAAGGTGCTGCGCTCGCTGGGCACAAAAAGCCTGGCCACGGGCATCCTGGGCGGCGGCACGGGCAAATATATTGAGGACAGCCTGACGGCGCTGGGCATCGCCTGCGATTTTGTGCATGTGCCCCAGGAGACCCGCACCAACCTGAAGGTGGTGGATCCGCAGCTGCATACCAATACCGATATTAACGAGCCCGGCGCGCCGGCGGACGAGGATACGCTGGAGGCCGTGTTCCAAACGGCCCAGGCCGCCGCGGCGGCGCCGGGAAGCATCGTGGTGCTGGCCGGCAAGGCGCCCGCGGGGACGCGGGATACGGTGTTTGCCGAATGGATCGCCCGGCTGAAGGAGAAGGGCGTTCGGGTTTATATGGACGCCGACGCCGGGCTGCTCGCCGAGGGCGTTAAGGCGCGCCCCGCGCTGATCAAGCCCAACGACGCCGAGCTGGGCCGCCTGACGGGCCAGAGCTTTGCAAGCGTGGACGATATAGCCCAGGCTGCCCGGGAGCTGGCAAGCGGAGGTATTGAAACCGTGGTGGTGTCGCTGGGCGGCGAGGGCGCGCTGTTTGTTACCGCGGAGCAGACGATACGCGGATACGGCCTGCGGGTGCCGGTGCAGAGCACGGTGGGCGCGGGGGACAGCATGATGGCCGCCATGGCCCACGGCGCGGCCACGGGCATGACTTTCCGCGATACCTGCGCGCTGGCTATGGCCGTCAGCGCCGCCGCCGTTACCACGCCGGGCACTCAGCCCGCCGATGCCGATATTGTGGCCGGCCTGCTGAAACAGGTGCGGCTTGAAGAAATATAAGCGCTGTCAGTCAAAGGATAAAGGAGGAAACCGATATGAAAACCCGCGCGCTGCGCCTGCATGCCGCCAACGATCTGCGGCTGATGGAATTTGAACTGCCTGAAATCAAGGACGATGAAATCCTGGTCAAGGTCATATCGGACAGCATTTGCATGTCCACCTATAAATGCGCCATGCTGGGCACCAAGCATAAGCGGGTGCACGCCGACGTGGCCGAGCATCCGGCCATCATGGGGCATGAGTTTGCCGGCATTATCGAAAAGGTGGGCAAAAAGTACGAGGGCAAGTTTTTCCCGGGTACCAAGTTTACCCTGCAGCCCGCGCTGAATTATAAGGGCACCATGTGGAGCCCGGGATACAGCTATCCCTATTTCGGCGGCGATTGTACCTATTGTATTATCCCGCAGGAGGTCATGGAGCTGGGCTGTTTTCTGGAATACAAGGGCGACGCTTTCTTTGAGGCTTCGCTGGCCGAGCCCTACAGCTGCTGCATCGGCGCGGCCCATGCCGCCTTCCATACAAAAATGGGCGTGTATCAGCATGATATGGGCATCCGTGAGGGCGGCAAAATGGCCATCCTGGCGGGCGCTGGGCCCATGGGCCTGGGCATGGTGGAATACATCATCAATTGCGACCGCCGTCCCGGCCTGCTGGTGGTGACCGATATCAACGAGCAGCGTATCGCCCGGGCCCGGCAGCTGTTCCCGGAGGAGATGCAGGAAAAGACCGGCGTTAAGGTGCTGTTTGTCAATACCACCGGCATGGAAGCGCCTGCCGAGTACCTGAAGGAGCTGGCGGGCGGCGGCTATGACGATGTGTTCGCCTACGCGCCTGTCACCAGCGTGGTGGAAATGGCCTCCGATATCCTGGGCCGCGACGGCTGCCTCAATTTCTTTGCGGGTCCCCAGGATGCCAAGTTCAGCGCTAAGCTGAATTATTACGACGTGCATTATAACAGCACCCATGTGATCGGCACCACCGGCGGCAATACGGCGGATATGATCGAATCGCTGGAGCTCACCGCCGCGGGCCGCATCCGCCCCGCTGTGATGGTGACCCATATCGGCGGCCTGGACGCCGCGGGCGAGACCACGCTGAACCTGCCCAAGATCCCCGGCGGGAAAAAGCTGATCTATACCCATATCAACATGCCGCTGACCGCCATTGACGATTTTGCCGAAAAGGGCAAGGAAGACCCGCGCTTTGCCGATCTGGCGGAGATCGTGGGCCGCAACAACGGCCTATGGTGCCTGGAGGCGGAGAACTATCTGCTGTCGCACTGGGAGAATGTGGAGTGAGAGAAGAGGGGGAGGGGAACGTTAAGGGGCGCTGCCCCTTATAATCCCTGCCAGGGAGGGAGGCCTCCCTGGACCTGCCAGCAGCGGATGTTGCTTACATATTCTTTCCAGCAACTTCCCGCAGTTGATTGAAATGGGTTGGCGCAAAGCGCGCACCGGAAATACGCCGCAACACAAAAACGACTGGAAACGAGCAAGCTCGATCCAGCCGTTTTGCTTATGCGGCTATGACGCTGATGCGTCATTGACGTCGGCAAGCCGCCGTCATTTCCGGTGCAGGTAGCGTATCGAAAATTTTCTAACAAGCCCAAGTCTGAGGTCGGTACGCGGAGCGGGCCGAGGATTGCGCAGCAATCCCGAAAAAGCAGGCGGGCGGCTGATTGAGCTTGCTCAAATCAGACGACAGACGGCTTTTTCATTGCCTCAGACGGCCTTAATACGTCAGCCCTTCCAACTTAACTGGCGGAAATTGCTTTATAGTGTCATCAAGCTTGTTCGCCCGATGAGGTCCAGGAGGCGAAGTCTCCTGGCGCGGGTTTGGGCCGCGGAGGCCCAACGTTTCCAACGTCTCTAACGTCTCTTATCAGTTAAAAATTTCATTTTGCCCTGAGCTTTTTGCCAAGGGCCTGCAGCTCTTCGCCGGGCGCGCCGTTCAGCATTTGAAAGCTCATGCGCACGGCCTGAGCGTATTCCCGCCGGGCATCCTCGGGGCGGTTCATGGCCAGCAGAGCGCGGATGAGCGCGGCGCGAAAAACCTCGGCCAGGGGCTCCTGGTCCAGGGCCTTGCGGCAAACCTCGGCCAGGGCGGCATAATCGTTCCGGCTTTCCAGCAGGCGCGCGTATCCGGCGGCGATATCCAGAAAGCCGCGGCGCAGCCAGCTGGACTGTTCCACGTCGCCCACCAGCTCGCCCGTTGTGAAAAGCTCGCCGTTGTAGAGCTCCATGGCCCGCTGATAGTATGCCATATAGGTATCCTCGGGCAGGTCAGGGTCCCCCGACAGCAGATCTATGATATCCAGCAGTTCCAGCGCGTCCACCTCCACGCCGGGGAGCGCCAGGTAGGAATAGCCGCCGGGCTCGGAAAAGATGCAGCGGCCCAGCCTGGGTGCAACGCTGTTCAGCAGCGCGCGCAGACGGCATATGCGGGTCTTGAGGGCGTTTTCGGGACGTACGCCGGGGGAGGCGCCCCAAAGGTCGTGGATCATCTGCTGAACGGTGGCGCACTTGCCGCGGCGCAGGATCAGATAAATCAGCAGGGTCACGCCCTTGCGGCTTCGAGATGACAGGGCTTCTGTCTTCTGCCCGTCCACGGTGATGGTGAAATTTCCCAGGATTTGTATGCTGATCTGCTGCGGCATCCGCTTTACCCCCCCTTTCATCTATGCTGGTTATTTTATGCTCAAAAATTGGCGCGTGCAAGGGGGTGTGACAGAGCGTCACCAGCGATAACGATGCTTGCATATTCTGAAAAGCGCATATATAATGAACTGTATACGGAGGATAAATCAGCATGAATCAGTCGTTTGCGGATACGCTTCGCCGGCTTCGGACAGAGAAAGGGCTTTCCCAGCAGCAGCTGGCAAAACTGCTGTTTGTGGATCGTTCCAGCGTGGCACACTGGGAAAACGGCCGCCGTGTGCCGGACGCCATCCTGATATCGCAGATCGCCAACGCGCTGGGCGTGGATGTGAGCGTTCTGCTGAACGCCGCGGCCGAAAGAGACGCGGACAAGCCTGCCGTGATCCTGCTGGATGACGAGCGGATCATCCTGGAGGGCGGACTGCCCATCCTGAAAAAGGTGATGCCCGGCGCGGAGGTCACCGGGTTTACCCGGCCCTCGGAGGCCTTGCAGTTCGCGCAGGACAAGCGGATCGATCTGGCCTTTCTGGATATTGAAATGGGCAAGGTCAACGGGCTTGAGCTTTGCCGGATACTGCTGCGGCTCAATCCGCGCTGCAACGTGGTATTTTTAACGGCGTACATGGATTATTCCTACGATGCCTGGAGTACCGGCGCCTGCGGCTTTTTGATCAAGCCGCTCACCGCCGACGCGGTGCGCGGGCAGCTGCGGCTTTTGCGCTATCCGGTCAGGGGGCTGAACATACAATGAAAAATTGGCAGCAAACGCTGAATTACGCGCTGACCGCTGCCAGCATCATCATCATATTGCTGGGGTTTCTGTTGGCGCTGAGCAGCATGACCATGGAAAAAAGGACCAAGCGGTTTTTTACCGTCTTTTTTCTGACGATGCTCCTTTATTTGGGGTCAAGCCTTACGGGACAGACGGTCAATATACTGTTGGGCAATTCGTCCGCGGATCAGCCTCTGCTGTTTTTTGAATCGCTGTTTTCCTCCATGCTGATGCCCATGCTGACCGGCTACCTGCTCAGCTGCTGCGGGGAGCGCCTGCGCGGCAGCCGGGTTTTATACTGCATGCTGGGGCTGTGGGCGGCATACTTCATCCTGCTGATGATCACGCAGTATACCACGGCGATCTATTATTACGACGATGAATACGTGTATCATCGCGGCCCCATGTATCCGCTGCTGCTGGCGCTGCCGGTGGCGAGCATGGCGGTCAATCTGTTTGCGCTGCTGCGCCGGAGAAAGCTGCTGACGCGCAAGCAGTTTGTGGCATTCCTGCTGTTTTTTCTTCTGCCCATGCTGGGCATGTTGGCGCAGATGCTCCTGTTTGGGATACGGTTCATCGTGTTTGCCAGCGCGCTTTCGGCAGTCGCCATGTTCGTTTTCATGCTGAGCAATGAAGCCGAGCAGTTCTACCTTCAAAAGGAGGAGAACGCCCGCCAGCGGGCCAGCATATCGGTGCTGCAGATGCGCCCGCACTTTATCTATAACACCATGACCAGCGTTTATTACCTGTGCCGGCAGGACCCGGAGAAAGCGCAGCAGGTCATCCTGGATTTTACCAGCTACCTGCGGAAGAACTTTACCGCCATCGCCCGGGAAGGCACCATTCCCTTTGATGAGGAGCTGGAGCATACCCGGGCTTATCTGGGGGTGGAGCTGGTGCGCTTTGCGGACAGGCTGACGGTGGCCTTCGATACGCCCTATACCCGGTTCCGCGTACCGCCGCTGACGCTGCAGCCCATTGTGGAAAACGCGGTCAAGCACGGCGTTGATCCCGAGCTTGCCCCGCTGCATATTGACGTTTCCGCCGGCGCGGTCGAGGGCGGCAGCCTGATCACCGTGGCCGATACCGGGCCGGGCTTTGCCGCGGCGGATGACAACGCGCCGCACATTGCCCTGGCCAATATTCAGGAAAGGTTAAAAATGATGTGCGGCGGCAGGCTGGAGATCGCTCCGCGAGCGGGCGGCGGCACCGTGGTGAAAGTTTTTGTGCCGGACATTTACCCCCCCCCGAAAAATAAAAAAAACCGTGGTGCGCAGGACGGCGCTATGGTATAATCTATGCAGCCACCCTCCGGCCCAAGCCGGAAAAAAGGAGCATGAAGGATGAATATTTTTGTATGCATCAAGCAGGTGCCCGCCACCAATAAGGTGCAGGTGGACGAGAAAACGGGCGTGCTCAAGCGCAGCGGCGTGCAGAGCAAAATGAACCCCTACGATCTGTACGCCCTGGAAACCGCGCTCCGCCTGCGGGAAAAGCACGGCGGGCGGGTGACCGTGGGCACCATGGGGCCGCCCCAGGCCCAGGCCATCGTTCGGGAGGCATATATGATGGGCGCGGACGAGGGCTATGTGTTTTCCGACCGGCGGCTGGGCGGCGCCGACGTGCTGGCCACCAGCTATACGCTGAGCCAGGCCATCCGCAGCGTGGGCGATTTTGACCTGATCCTCTGCGGACGCCAGACCACCGACGGCGATACCGCCCAGGTGGGCCCGGCCATTGCCGAGCATATGGGCATTCCCCATGCCGCCTGGGTATCAAAGCTCACGGTGAACGGCGACGGCGTGGACGCCGAGCAGCAGCTCCAGGATGTGATCGAGACCGTGCACATCCCCTTTCCCTGCCTGATCACGGTGGAGCAGGATATCTGCATGCCCCGCCTGCCCTCGCTGAAAACGGCCCGGGAGGTCAAGGACAGGGAGATCCATATCCAGGGCCTGGACAGCTTTCTGGATACCGATGAAAACCATTACGGGCTGGCCGGCAGCCCTACTCAGGTGGAGCGGATATTCCCGCCGGAGAACGACGCCGTGCGCGAAACCTGGCAGGCGGGCGGCAACGATCGGCGATTGCGCGACCAGCTGAAAAAATGGAAATTTATATAAGGGAGGTACGCGGCGATGGCAAAGATAGCGATCCTGGAACGCAAGTGCACGGGCTGCGGCCTCTGCCGGGACAACTGCCCCTTTGGGGCCATCGATATGAAGGATGGCAGGCCCGAATTGAACGCGGCCTGTAAGGTATGCGGCATCTGCGTAAAAAACTGCCCGGAGAAGGCCATTCTTCGGCTGGAAACCAAAACCAGCAACGTGGATAAATCCGAATGGCGGGATATCCTGGTGTTTGCCGAGGTCAGCGGCGGGCGGCTGCATCCGGTTTCGCTGGAGCTGATCGGCAAGGCCCGCGAATTGGCCGCGCCCCTGGGCTTTGCGGTGAAGGCGGTGCTCATCGGCAGCGGCGTGGCCGGGCATGCCGAGGAGCTGCGGCATTACGGCGTCAGCCAGATCGCGGTTTACGACGACGCGGCGCTCAGCTTTTTCCGGGCCGACGCTTACGCCGCCTGCGCCGAGGACTATATCAAGGCGATCAAGCCCAGCGTGGTGCTGGTGGGCGCCACCAGCCTGGGACGCTCGCTGGCGCCCCGGCTGGCCACGCGCTTCCATACCGGCCTCACCGCCGACTGCACAAAGCTGGAGCTGCGGGAGAACACCGATCTGGTGCAGATCCGCCCGGCCTTTGGCGGCAACATCATGGCCCAGATCATCACCACGCACACCCGGCCGCAGTTTGCCACCGTGCGCTATAAGATCATGACCGCGCCCGAGCGGAGCGGCGACGCGGCGGGCGAGATCGTGACGCGCAGGATCCCCAAGGCTGTGGCGCAATCGCCGGTGCAGTGCGTCAGCGTGACGCCCGTTCCGCCCCGGAAGAGCATTTCCGACGCTGAGATCCTGGTGGTGGGCGGCCGCGGCCTGCAAAAGGAAAGCGATCTGGGCATGATCCGCGAGCTGGCCGCGCTGCTGGGCGGAGATTGGGCGGTGTCCCGTCCGCTGGTGGAAAAGGGCTGGGCGACCAACGAGCGGCAGATCGGCCTTTCGGGGCGCACGGTGCGCCCGCGGCTGATCATTACCTGCGGCGTCAGCGGAGCCATTCAATTTGCCGCTTGCATGAACGGCAGCGATCATATCGTATCCATCAATACCGATCCCGAGGCGCCCATCTTTAACGTGGCGCACGTGGCCATCGTGGACGACCTGTACACCGTGGTGCCCGGGCTGATCCGCCTCTTGAAGGAGGAAAATGCATGAAATATAATCCTGTGACCGAGGCCGATCTGGCTTATTTTCGTGAATTGCTGCCGGGCCGCGTGTTTTCCGGGGCTGATATTTCCACCGATTATGATCATGATGAAATGACCGAGTACGGCCATTATATGCCCGAGGCCGTGCTGCAGGCGGCCAGCACCGCCGACGTGCAGGCTGTGCTCAAATACTGCAACGATCGCCGCATCGCCGTGACGCCCCGGGGGGCAGGCACCGGGCTGTGCGGCGGCTGCGTGGCCATTCACGGCGGCGTGGTGCTGAGCACCGAAAAGATGAAAAAGGTGCTGGAGGTGGATACCCGCAACATGACGGCCACCGTGGAGCCCGGCGTGCTGCTGATGGAATTCCCCAAATCCCTGGAGGGCACCGGGCTGTTTTATCCCCCGGACCCGGGCGAGAAGACCGCCACCATGGGCGGCAACGCCATGACCAACGCCGGCGGCATGCGCGCCGTGCGCTACGGCGTGACCCGGGATTACGTGCTGGGCATGGAAGTGGTATTGGCTGACGGCAGCCTTTTGACGCTGGGCGGAAAGACCGTGAAGACCTCCTCGGGCTACAGCCTGATCGATCTGATGATCGGCAGCGAGGGCACGCTGGGCATACTGACCAAGCTGACCGTCAAGCTGGTGCCCGAGCCCAAGGTGAACCTATCGCTGCTGATGCCCTTTGACGATCTGGACGCCTGCATTGGCGCCGTGCCCCAAGTGCTGGGCTGCGGCTGCGATCCCACGGCGGTGGAGTTTATGGAGCGCGAGGTGATCAGCTGCGCCGAGACCTACCTGGGCAAGCAATTCCCGGACACCGCCGCCGACGCTTATCTGCTGGTGCGGCTGGACGGACCCAGCGCCGAAGCGCTGCAGCCCGCCATCGATACGCTGACCGATCTGGCGCTCTCCATTGGCGCCAAGGACGTGCTCCTGGCCGATACCGACGAGCGCAAGGAGAGCATCTGGAACGCCCGCGGCGCTTTCCTGGAGGCCATCAAGGGCAGCACTTCCACCATGGACGAATGCGACGTGGTGGTGCCCCGGGACAGGATCCCTGATTTTCTGCGCAAAACGGTGGAGATCGGCAAGTCGGCGGGCGTGCGCATCCGCTCCTTTGGACACGCGGGCGACGGCAACCTGCATATCTATGTCTGCCGGGATGACCTGGCCGAGGACGCCTGGAAGCGGGCGGTGAACGATGTGATGCAGTCGCTCTACGATGCCGCCCGGGAGATGGACGGCGAGGTCAGCGGCGAGCATGGCATCGGCCACGCCAAGCGCGGCTTCCTGCGCGAGAGCGTGGGGGACAGGCAGATAGAGATCATGGCTGGCATCAAGCGGGTGTTCGACCCTAACGGCATTCTGAACCCGGGCAAGGTGTGTACCTGACCGAAGAGGGAGGGGACGTTAAGGGGCGCTGCCCCTTAAAAGCCCCGCCAGGTTGGGAAGCCCCACCCTGGACCCGGCTGCGGCAGATGTTACTTGGCGTCGTAAACAAGCGGCTTCCCGCAGTTGATTGGAAAAGGGGTTGTCGCAAAGAGCGCCCCGGAAATACGCGATCAACAAAAAATACGCAGACTTGAGCAAGCTCAGTCTGCGATTTTTGTATGATCGTTATGACGCTGTCGCGCCATTGACGTCGGCAAGCCGCCGTCATTTCCGGTGCGGGTAACATATCATTTTTTTACAACTGATGAATGTTTGTTAAAGACCCTATGTCCTGCGGGACGCTGGATGGCACAGAAGGGGAAAACGTCGCCAAGTTATTGATACGTCACGCGACTTTTAACAGTTCAATTTCCACTGCGTGTCATTCTGAGCAGGCGTGCCAAGCAGCGCGGCACGCCGTCCGCGAAGAATCTTTTCGCCGGGAAGGGTGACAGAGGGGCTTTCAGCGTAGAGCGGGCCGGAAGGCCCCGGCCGCGGAGGCCCTTATCGTTCCCCCTATTTCTATCTATTACTCCGCCGCGGTGATATCGATGCCGAAGTATTTTTCGGAAATGGCCTTCAGCGTGCCGTCTGCGCGGAGCTGCTGGATAGCGCCGTCAACGGCGGCCAGGAAGCTGGCGTTCTCCTCGCCTTTGCGCACGGGGATGGCCACGTCGCTGGCCTCGGCGCTCAGAGCGACCACCTTGAGATTGGCGTCGGGATGCTCCTTCATATAATCGCTGAAGGAAAGCTCGGCATTGAGCGTGGCGTCGGCGCTGCCGGAAAGCACCAGATCCAGGGTCTGGGCCAGGGTGGAAACCACCACGGTTTCGGCGCCGAAGCCTTCAGCGGTCAGGGCATAGGTGCTGCCGGCGGAGTTGGCGGTTTTTTTGCCTTTCAGGTCCTCAAAGGCGTGGATATCCTCGTTATCGCCGCGGACGATCAGCGCGGTGCGCAGGTAAGCGTAAGGCACGCTGAAATCATACTTTTCGGCGCGCTCCTCGGTGATTTCCACGCCGTTGGCGGTGATATCGTACATTTTGCTGTCAATGCCCATGAAAATGCTTTCCCAGGGGCACTCCACAAATTCGGGCTCCACGCCCAGCTGCGCGGCTACGGCGCGGGCCACTTCCACATCGAAGCCCACCAGCTCGTCGCTGTCAAAATCATGATACGTCCAGGGCGCCCAGGCGCCTTCGGTGGCAATGATCACCTTGCCGCGCTGCATCACCGTGCCCAGCAGATCGTCGGCCAGGGCGGCGGGAACGGAAAGCACCAGGAAACAGGCCAATAAAAGGGCGGTCAGTTTACGGATCATAGTTTTCCTCCATATAAATAATTATTTTTCAGCGGAGATCGTCCGCAGAAAAGCCTGGGTGCGCGCCTCCCGAGGCGCGGAGAAGAAGGGGCCGGATTCGCCCTGCTCCACGATGACGCCGTTTTCCATAAAGATGACCCGGCTGGAAACGTCGCGGGCAAAGCGCATCTCATGGGTGACCACCAGCATGGTCATGCCGCTTTTAGCCAGATCGCGCATGACGGCGAGCACTTCGCCGATGAGCTCGGGGTCCAGGGCGCTGGTGGGCTCGTCAAAATAGATGATCTGGGGATTTGTGGCCACCGCGCGGGCAATGGCCACGCGCTGCTGCTGGCCGCCCGAAAGCTGGCTGGGATAGTGATCGGCGCGGTCTCTCAGCCCCACCCGATCCAGCGCCTGCATGGCGATATCGTTGGCCTGTTCCCGGGGCATCCGGCGGGCGATGATCAGTCCCTCGGTTACGTTTTGCAGCGCCGTTTTATTGCTGAACAGGTTAAAGCTCTGGAATACAAAGCCGGTTTTCATGCGCACGGCGGCGATATCGCGTTTGCTCGCGCGGCGCATGTCATAGCTTTTGCCGTCGAAAAGCATGGTGCCGCCGTCGGCCGTTTCCAGAAAATTGATGCACCGGAGCAGCGTGGTTTTTCCGCCGCCGCTGGGGCCGATGACGGCAGTCACATCGCCCTTTTCCATTTTCAGCGATACGTCCCGCAGCACCGGCAGGCTGCCGAAGCTTTTTTTCAGGTTTTTGACCTCAAGCATGGCGCGCCTCCCTTCCGCCCTGGGCGTTCAGCCGTTTTTCGCCCCAGCGCTGCAGCCAGGTGAGCACGGTGCAGAACATCAGATAGATCACCGCCACCTCCAGGTACAGCGCCAGCGGCTCGTAATACCGGGCGTTGATTCGCTGGGTGGCCATGAACATTTCGGCCACCGTGATATTGGCGGTGAGAGAGGTATCCTTCACCATGCTGATCAGGCCGTTGCTCAGGCTGGGAAAGGCCGTGCGCAGCGCTTGGGGCAGCACGATACGGCGCATGATCTGGGTATAGCTCATGCCCACGCAGTAGCCGGCCTCCATCTGCCCCGCGGGCACGCCCTCCAGCGCGCCGCGCATGGTTTCGGCGCAGTACGCGCCTTCGTTTACGGCAAACACCAATACCGCCGCCCAGAAGGGCGACATATACATGCCCGCCTTGAGGCCGTAAAACACAACGAACAGCTGCACCAGCAGCGGCGTGCCGCGGATGACCCAAATGTAAAACCGGCAGATCTGGCTCAGCACCCTGACGCGCGCGAACTGAATCAGCGCCACCGCAACGGCGATGATCATGGCCAGCACAAAGGCGACGGCTGTCAGCGGCAGCGTCATTTTCAGGCCGGGCAGCAGGATCTTGGGGAAGGATTCGACCAGGATGTTCCAAACGCGTTCGGTCATGGGATTCCTTTCAGAAAGGTCAATAACGTGATACCTAAGTATTTTACTCGGAATTGCGGCGGCTGTCAATGGGCAATCGGCAATTGCGGTTGGCCGTATTTTGTCTTGATTGGTGCCAAAGCTTCCATTGACAGGGGGTTTTGTTCCCTGCTACAATAGAAGCAGGTATACACACTTATCCTCTCACAACAAAATAGTATTGAAGGGAAGGAATACACCGTGATACGCAAAAAACAATGCGTCGCTATGCTTTTGGCAGGCGGCCAGGGCAGCCGCCTGGGCGTGCTGACCCAGCAGATGGCCAAACCGGCAGTGCCGTTTGGCGGCAAATATCGCATCATCGATTTCCCGCTGTCCAACTGCGTCAACAGCGGCATCGATACCGTGGGCGTGCTGACCCAGTATCGGCCCCTGGAGCTCAACGCGTACATTGGCTCGGGCGCTCCCTGGGATCTGGACGTGAGCCAGGGCGGCGTTTATGTGCTGCCTCCTTATCATACCGGTTCCACCGGCGAATGGTACAAGGGCACGGCCAACGCCATCTATCAGAACCTGCCCTTCATTCAGCAGTTTGATCCCGAGTACGTGCTGATCCTCTCCGGCGACCATATCTATAAAATGGATTACGCCGCCATGCTGCGCCACCACATTGAGCACAAGGCCGACGCCACCATCGCCGTGCGCCAGGTGCCCTGGGAGGAGGCCAGCCGCTTCGGCCTGATGAACACCAACGAAAAGGGCGATATCATCGAGTTTGAGGAGAAGCCCAAGAATCCCAAGTCCAACAACGCCAGCATGGGCGTATACGTATTCACCTGGGAAAAGCTGCGCGATTACCTGACCCGCGACGAGCAGAACCCGAACAGCAGCAACGACTTTGGCAAAAACATCATTCCCATGATGCTGGAAGAGGGCTGCCTGCTGACCGCCTACAATTTCAACGATTATTGGAAAGACGTGGGCACCATCGACAGCCTGTGGGAAGCCAATATGGACTTGCTTACCACGCCGCTGCCCATTGATCTGCACGATAAAAAGTGGCGCATCTATGCCCGCAACTTCGGCTCCGGCCCCCAGTACGTGGCCGATACCGCCGAGATCAGCGACAGCCTGGTCACCGAGGGCTGCGAGGTGTACGGCCGCGTACAGCACAGCATCATCAGCACCGGCACCATCGTGGAGGCCGGCGCGCAGGTGATCGACAGCGTGATCATGCCCGGCGCCATCATCCGCCGCGGCGCTATCGTGCGGCGAGCCATCGTGGCTGAAAACGCCGTCATCGAGCCCGGCGCCCTGGTAGGCGCAAACGAAGGCTCCATTGCCGTGGTGGCTCAGAACGTGGTTGTGCCTGCGGGCGATACCGTACCGGCCGGCACCCAGCGCGAGCATTAAGGAGGAGAAAGCCATGAATGATTTGATGGGCTTGATTTATACCGGCGATAACGGCGAACGCTTGGGCGAACTGACCGCCGTGCGCGCCGTGGCCGCGCTGCCTGTACTGGCGCGGTACCGTGTGATCGACTTTGTGCTTTCCTCCCTGGTTTCCAGCGGAGCGAAAAACGTGGGTATCATCCTGCAGAAAAACTATTCCAGCCTGATCGACCATCTGGGCAGCGGCAAGGAATGGGATCTGCACGGCAAGCGCCAGGGCCTGGTGCTGCTGCCCCCCTACCAGACGCCCGATAACATCGGCGTATACAGCGGCCTGATGGACGCTATCCGCAGCAATATGGTATTCCTGCGCCGCAGCCGTGAGCGCTATGTGGTGGTGACCGACTCGGGCATCCTCTATACCGCCAATTATGACGATATGGCCGCCCAGCATATCCGCACCGGCGCTGATATTACCCTGATGTATACCAAAAATCCCGGCATGCGCCGCAGCGGCATCGGCCATTATATCAAGCTGGACGATGAAGGCCGCGTCATGGAGCTGGAGAACCATCCCGTGAACCCCAGCTTTGAAAACACTTATATGGAAGCCTTCCTGATCCGCCGCGAGCTGCTGATCGAGCTGGCTGACCGCGCCGTGAGCCGCGCGCAGTATCACTTTACCCGCGAGTTGCTCCAGCAGGCCATCCATGAGGGCAGCCTCAAGGTTTACGGCTGGTGCAACGATACCCCGGCCTGGCGGCTGGACTCTGTGCAGGCGTACTTTGCCTGCACCAGCGACTTGCTCAAGCCCGAGATCCGCAAGCAGGTGCTCCGCGATGATCGCCGCGTATGGACGAAGATGCGCGATGAAATGCCCACCCGCTACGCTCCCGGCGCCAAGGTGAAGGACAGCCTGCTGGCCGACGGCTGCGTGATTGAAGGCACGGTGGAAAACAGCGTGATCTTCCGCGGCGTGCACGTGCAGAAAGGCGCCGTGGTCAAGAACGCCATCATCATGCAGGACGGCTACGTGATGAGCGGCGCTCATGTGGAGGGCTGCATCCTGGACAAGCAGGTCACCGTCCGCGACGGCGTGAACCTCTGCGCGCCCGTTACCTATCCCGTGGTCATCGGCAAGGGCATGACGGTATAAGCTGTCGCCGTAAAAGCATTCCCCGCCTTCGGGCGGGGATTTTTAATGGCGGTTTGAAGGAGGGAAACAAAGAGGTGGGGGAACGATAAGGGCCTCCGCGGCCCTTATGATCCCGCGGGGGCTGTTGCACTAACAAAAAGTGCAGCAGCCTCTTTTACATTAGAAAAAGAGAGAAATAGAGACCAATATCTTTCACATAACCATGGAAAATGGGCATACAAATAAGACTGTCATGATTTTGGATTGGACTTTTCC
>JAFUDW010000109.1 GCA_017464225.1 Clostridia bacterium
GATAGGTTGTCGTAAAGAGGCCGTCTGAGGTAAGGAAAAAGCCGTCTGCCGTCTGATTTGAGCAAGCTCAATCAGCCGTCATCCTGCTTTTTCGGGATTGCTGCGCAATCCTCGGCCCGCTGCGCGTGCCGACCTCAGACTGAGTATGCGATTACAAAGCTTCGATATGTTACCCGCACCGGAAATGACGGCGGCTTGCCGACGTCAATGATGCGTCAGCGTCATAGCGATCATACAGAAATGCCCAGACCGAGCTTGCTCGAGTCTGGGTTATTTTTGTTGATCGCGTATTTCCGGTGCGCTCTTTGCGACAACCTTATTTCAATCAACTGCGGGAAGTTGTCGGAAAAAGCACGCAAGTAACATCCGCAACTGCCGGGTTCAGGGTGGGGCTCCCCACCCTGGCAGGGTTTTAAGGGGCGGAGCTCCTTAACGTTCCCCCGCCCCCTCTTATTTCTACCGAAAGGTTTCTAATCAAGGTTAAGTACGATGGACTGATTCGCGCGATCGCGTCAGCCCCGCTTAGCGCGCAGCTGGTCGCTGAGCTCCTTGGAATAGGCGTCGGTGAGACGGAACTTTTTCCGGAAGAAGATCACGGCGACGATGAGGCCCAGCATGGGCAGGATGGTCATCAGCAGGCGCAGACCCAGCAGGGTGGAAGCGCTCTGCTGCGCCATGACGGCTTCCTCGTCAGTGTTACCCACCAGGCCAATCAGATCCAGGCCGATGCCGGTGAGGAACACGGCTACGCCGCTGGCGGCCTTGACCACAAAGGTTTGCATGGAGAAGATCACGCTCTCCTCACGGCGGCCGGTTTTGATTTCACCGTAATCCACCGAGCCGGACAGGAACACCGTGGTCAAAACGCTCAGCATGCCGTTGGCGGCAAACACTACGGCGCCGGGAATGCATAGGACGATCAGGTTATGGGTAAAGCCGATCAGGCACAGCGTCAGCAGCACCACATAGCCGCTCACCGCCATGCCGATGGCCAGCAGGAATACCTTTTCATTGGGCATTTGCTTTTTGCGCAGTAAGGGATAAAGGATCATCATGCCCAGGATCTGGAAAGCGCCGCCCACGGTGGAGAACAGCGTATAGCTTCCCTTCCAGCCCTCGCCGCCAAAGTCATATTTGAAGAAATAGATGATAAAATTGCTGGTCAGGTACAGCGCCATATTGATGAGCACGATGGTAGCCACCACTGTGAGCGCTTGATCGTTGCCAAAGAGCGCTTTGAACATTTCCTTCACGCTGCTTACCCGCATTTCGGTCTGATGCTCGCGCATGAACAGGCAGCAGATGACTTCGGTGATCACAAAGATCACGGCTACGCCCAGCGCCACATAGCGGAAGCCCTGCACGTCGTTGCCGCCGCCCAGCGCGCCTACGGCCAGCATGGTGAACATGGCGATCAGCGCTGAGCCTACGCCCGCGCAGGTACGGCCGATAACGCTCAGGTTTTCACGGTCGGCCGGGGTATCGGTGACAGCGGGGATCATCGACCAGTAGGGGATATCCATCATGGTATAGGTTACGCCCCACAGAATGTATACCACGGAGAAGTACACCATCAGGTTGACGCCGCTGTTGACGGGCGCCGCGAACATGGCGTACAGCACCACGGCGTTCAGGATGGTGCCCGAGAAAAGCCAAGGGCGGAACCTACCCCAGCGGGTTTTCGTTTTGGCCACCAGCACGCCCATAAAGGGATCGTTTAGCGCGTCGAACACCCGGGCCAGCATCAGGATCAGCCCCACAAAGGTTGCGCTGAGCCCCAGCGTATCCTGGTAGTAAAACATGACATAGCTTGCGCTCAGCGCGTATACCATGTCCTTGCCCACGGCGCCCAGGCCGAAGGCCGCTTTTTGACCGATTGACAGCTTCATTGGTATTCCTCCATCATATCCAAGTATAAAAATCCTTTATACATAATAGCATAAATGGCCTAAATACGCAACAATCGCCGCATTTATTCTTTTTGCAAATATGTCAAAAGCCCCAGACAGCCCTGCTCGATTTCAGTCAGCGCGCCTTCAAAATCCCGGGTATACCAGGGATCGGAGATGGCTTCGCCTTTGCGCCCGGCCCAGTCCAGCAGGCGGCTGAGCTTTTTTTCCTGATCCCCGCCATAAATGTATCGCATATCGGACATGTTTTCATCATCCATGCCGATGATCAAATCATACTTTTTATAATCCTCCCGCACGGTCTGGCGCGCCGCGTGCCGGGGACAGATGTATCCCCGGGCTGTCAGCGCCCGCTTCATGGGCGGGTAAATATCGTTCCCGATCTCCTCCCGGGTGGCCGCCGCCGAATCGGCATGCATTTTCCTTTCCAATCCCATTTCCCGAGCCAGCTGATTAAACACCACTTCCGCCGCCGCTGAACGGCAGATATTGCCGTGGCACACCATTAAGACTTTCATCATCTTTTTGTATAGCACTCCATAGCTGTGTATTTTTCATCATAGTCTTTTTTCTTCGCAATAACAGCTCTATATATATCAAAACGAACATACTTTGTTTTTTCCATATTTTATCTCCTTTGTTTTTTCATTGTTATACAGTATATGTCTATTCGATGCAGATGAAAAATGAGTTGATGTTATAGTTTTATGAGAAATAAAACCATTATAGATATTTAGTTCATTCTCTCCCCTTATAACCATACTTTTCCGCATTCCCCAGCAAATACAGGAAGGCAAACGCCGGGATGCGAATCAGTTGACGGCCGTCGAAAGTATCGTGGGTACCGTAATCGTTGGCGCGTTTGGTGACGATAATAGCGGCGCTGGCCTCCTTACTCAGTTCAATGATGGCGTCGTCATTGGGGATAGGCGCCTGCTCGCGATATTTAACCTCGATCAAAATATTCTTAATGTTGGGATAATCCACCACGATATCCACTTCTTTGTATTTGGGGCCGCCCCGGGAATACCCCACCCGCGTAGCCTGCTGATAATAGAACGCGGCCACGTGCTTATAAACCGCCGTTTCCACCACCTTGCCCAATTCTTCGGGATTGGTCATCATCTCGTCGTCCATCAGAACGGCGTTGCGGATGGCGGCATCGGCAATGTAAATCTTAGGCTGCATCTTCAGCGCCTTGCGGCCGCCCATATCCACCGGCCAGCTTTGATAAATCAGATTGGCGCTTTCCAGATAGCGGATGTAGTTCTCCACCGTGGCGCGGCTCACGCCGTCCAGCTCCTTGGCAATGGCCGTGAAGGACACGATGTTGGAAGATACATTGCACAGATACAGGAAAATGCGCTCCAGCTCGGTGGCGCTGCGCAGGCTGTACAGAGAGGGCAGGTCGCGCTTGAGCACCTTGTCCACCACGTCTTCGCGCATGATTTGCTGAGCCATCATATCATTTTCAGCCAGTGCCAATTCCGGGAAGCCGCCCACCCGCAGATACCGTGAAAAGTGGTTTTGCACGGCGGACAGCTTCATCATGATCTGCGTCCGCTGGCGCTGGGACATATGCAAAAAGGCTGTGGGGTGGATTTCCGGGCCGAGCTCGGGAACCTCCGCGCCGACCAGCGCGCAGTATTCAAAGAAAGACAAGGTAGGCACCTGGATCACGCTCCAGCGGCCTGCTCCGCTCTCGGTATTTCCCTTGATCAGCGCCGGGCTGGCAGACCCTGTGGCGACGCACTTGGTTTCGGGCTGCATGTCATAGATGGTTTTCAGCCACTTATCCCAACCGCTGGCGTATTGGATTTCGTCGAAGAAATAATAGGCATCCTGGGTGGGCCACACATTTTCGTGGTAGCAATCCAGGATGTCGCTGAGATTGCTCAGCTTCAGCATGGGGTGATCCAACGAAATAAAAACGATCTGCTCCGGCGCGACGCCGCGCTGCAGCAGCGTATCGATCATCTGATATTCGATGGTGGTTTTGCCCACGCGCCGCGTGCCCGTCAGCACCACCGTCCGGCGGATATCCTGCTGATCCAGCCGTTTCATCGCTTCATAATAAGCAAACCGACGGTATTTTTTGAGCAGCGCGGGCATGACATTTCCCGTCGTCCACCAGGGATTGAAAGCCCGCAGCACCTTCATGATTTGTTCGGGCGTTGTAATGGCCATGGCGATCACCTCCGATTCCATTATATCATAGGTTAATGAAAAGTCAATATTTCATTAAAGTATAGTTATGTGAATATAGTATATTTCATCAAAGTGCAATTGAACAAAATGCTTCCGTGTTCGTTTTTCAAAGCTGCTTGCATCCAACGCCTATTGGTTTTGGACGAATTGCCAATAGTTTGGATGATTTATTATTTCCTTTTTCATTCAATATATGATATGCTGTTCTTATTATTCAAAGGATCGGAGGCACAGCAATGGGACTGGTGAACATGGCCAGCGGCGCATCCTTGTGGCGCGGATATGAATACTATCAAGATAAAAAGGTGCAGGCAATCGAGCCAATCAATGAAACGCAGTTTCGCGGCAGCGTTGATGGAAGTCAGGATCAGCCTTATGACGTGCTGATCGATATTGAGCACCCCCGAAAATCCCATTGCAATTGCCCCCACGCCGATGGCCGCTGGATCATCTGCAAGCATATGATCGCATTGTATTTTACCGTTTTTCCGAAGGAGGCAGAGAATTATTATAAAGAAATGATTGCTTATGAGGAAAAACAAGACCGTTTACGTTTGGAAAGTGAACAAATCGCACAAGAGCAAGATAGAAGCTTGGCGGCGTGCATAGAAAAGATGAGCAAGCAAGAGCTTCAGGAAGCGCTCGTCCGTTTGCTGGATGAAGGACCTGAATGGCAATATAATCGTTTTATTGACATATATTTGGATCGTACAAGCGAGACAGAAGGATACTATGAATAGCCCATCGCTAAAATCGCCCCGCGCACTTTCTCATGCGCGGGGCGATTTCGTTGTCATATCAAGGCTTTTCCCGTTAGTTATTCGCTAAATGGTGTAAAATTGGTGTCAAAACCGGTTATGCAAAGCCCGAAATTCTTTAAAAAACCTCAGTTTTTCATTTTATCGGCAGATATTGCCGTGACACACCATTAAGACTTTCATCATCTTTTTGTATAGCACCTCATAGCTCTTTATAAACCGTTATTGCTTTTCAATTCGCGATCAGATGAAGCAGTCTACGGCGGCAAAGGCCAACCTGGAGCGGATGCTCCACCCGGATGCACAGAACAAAGGCAGCCCCCAAACCGTAAGAACATTTGTTATGTTTTGCGATTATCTGGTGCTTGAGGGCGGATACCAGCCAATATCAAAACGCGCTTTTGGGCACGAGATGTTCGGCCCGCGGGTCTTTATTGGCATTCTCTCGTATTCATTTTTCTACCTGAAATGCCTTCATTCCTTTTTCATTTTGCATTTATTATTATTTTCAGTATCTTCTGCAAATCTCCAAAACATAGATAAATCAACGTTTAGAGCCCGATTTATGGTAGGGAGGATACATGAAAACAACAAAACTTACTGCTGATAATTTTATAAGGAAAGCAAGTAGAATTCGGTTTTTTTGCAGAAGCCGTGTCTCCCTGCTGTACATTCAAAGGCAGATGCAAACATAATTTTGACCGGTACGGGACAATTTGCGGATGATTCCCGCTACATCACTGAAAAAACCGGCGGGAGGGATCCCACCGGACGTTGTACAAGGATATATGTTTTTATTCAAAGATTGGCTTTCAGGCACTCGGCGGCCGCCATCATGCAGGGCGCCGCGCCGTGCTGGTTATCGGGGATCTGTTTCTCGCTCAGGTAATAGCGTGGCGTTCCGTCCCGATCGGTGCGGTGGTCGGGCCCTGGCCCCAGGCCGGCGCTGGCGCAGATGCCATAGAGTACAGGAACGCCCTCCTCCTTCAGGTAAGTGCGGCGGATACCCTCCAGGATATCGGCGCCTTGGGCAGCGTACGCGCTGTCCAGCATGCCCAGCCGCGCTCCTTTGAGCATCGCATAGGCCGCCATAGCGCTGCCGGAGGTCTCCAGGTAATTATCCGGCAAGTCTTTCCGGTCAATCAGCTGATAGAACATGCCGGTCTCGGCGTCTTGATAGGGCAGGAGTCCGTCCAATGCTTCCTGCAGCAACTCGATAAAATACGCGGCTTCCGGCGTCCTGTCCCGTACCAGCTCGTACAGATCGCACATGGCCATCAGCAGCCAGCCCTCCGCCCGCAGCCAGTAGCAGGGGCTGAGACCGGTGGCCCTGTCGCACCAATCCATCTGCCTGCTTTCATCCCAGGCGTGCAGATAGAGCCCCGTTTCCGGTACATAGTGGTGGGCGCGCACCTGCCGAAACTGATCAAAGATATCCGAAAAATCGGGCCTGCCGCAGTCGATATCGGTCTCCGCCTGGAAGGGCAGCGCCATGTACAGACCGTCCAGCCATACCTGGTTGGGATAGATATCCTTATGCCAGTAATTGCCTGAGGAGACACGAGGATGCCCGGACAGGTTTTGCCGCACCTTTAGGATCTCTTCATGAATGACGGGATTGCCCGTCAGTCGGTAGAGCACCCACAGGGATTTTCCCAGACTGACAAAATCCAGGTTATGGGCCTCGTCGTCCCAGCGCCGCAGATGTCCCTGACCGTCGCAGAGAGCTTCGCCGCATTTCAGGATGCTTTGGCGAAACACCGCCTCTCCGGTTTCCCGCAGCAGCATTTCCTGTCCCAGCATGGTGATATCATCCTTGTAATTCCAGGGCCCTTTCAGGGCGAAGGCGGGGGCGAGCTTTTCTGCGTAATGCCGGAAATAGGCGAGCCACTGATCATTCATGTCCTGTCCTCCGTTCTGTCGATCCACCGGGGGAACGAGAATTCACCGCGGTAGTTGGAAGAATTATAGATAGGATATTTCTCCGGTACATACTCCCGATCCTTTACGGCGCAGGGGCGATCCTGCGTATAAATGTACATTCGCTCATGATCCCAGAGCACGATCTCATCCCGGTGGTCGCCGGTCAGGTTGATCACTTCCGCGCACATATCCGGATGCCCGTCATCAGGGAAGGTGACCACTCGGTCTCCGTCGCCGTCGATCATGCCGCCGTATTTTACATTGCCGTTCAACAGCACCAGCTCGGTGCCGTCGCCCTGCCAGTTGACTGGCGCGATCACATTGCCGTTGCTGGAGGGCTCCATGTGCCAGAGCTCCCGGCCCTTGCAATCATACATGTAGATAATTCCCTGGTTCTCCCAGTAGGTGGTGGTGCAGATCTGCATACCCCGGCGCTCCGGCTGATAGTTGCCCGCCGAAATACGCTGGCCGTGGCCGTTGATATCCCGCGCCAGAATATGGCCCTGTTTATCGCAGATCATGAAGCCCTGCCAGCCGGAGACGATGGCGATCAGATCATCGTCGATATCGGGATCAAACCGGCCGATGATGATCTCATCAGTGTGATCCGTATGGATCGGAAGCTCCCAGATCAGCTTGCCGTCGGCGGAGATCATGTTGTAGCAGCTGAAGATCTCGTCCTTTCCATCGCCGTTGAAATCATAGGCGTAGGGGAAATGGCCGGTGTTGTTGTGGGTGAATTTCCACTGCAGCTCCAGCTGGTCATTGTAGATGTACAGGCGCGCATAGCGGTCCTTGATCAGGATATCGCTGGGCCGTTCCTTCCCGCTTACGTTGACGATCCGGATGGCGTCCACGTTCAGCCGGTCAAAGGCGTGCACCTGGAATTCAATGCCAAGGATTTCCTTCGGGTCCTCCACGTTGAAGGGCGTGTCGATGTATTTCCGGCATTTGCCCGTGGGGCCATCCAGAATCTGCAGCTTGAAATCGCTGGCCATGATCACCTCGTCACAGCCGTCGCCGTCGATATCGTAGATTTGGAATGGCAAATCGCAGGTGGTATCCTGGTTTACGGCCAGCTCTGAGGGCTCGCCCCATTGCCAAAGGATGCGGCCCGTTTCAATGCTGACCGCCGTCAGGCAGCTGATGTTGCAGTATCGCTCCTTGTATACTCGCTTTTGATGCTGCGCCATGATGAAGAACATCTCGTCCGTGCCGGTCAGATGGCCGAAACGGATCTGCCGGGAGGTGCCCCAGTTGCCCAGATCGAAGCGCTTCCAGAGCCGCGGCTGAGCATAGCGGGAGCGCTTCTGCTGGAGCAGCAGTTCCTTTTCCGCCTTTTTGCGGGCGAAGGCGTCCGCCTCCTCCGGGGAGCAGACAACCCGTACGTTGGCGAACTGCGCGGGCATATAGCCCGCCAGCGCGATGCAGCCGGTCCGATAGGTATCATCCCGGATGCTCAGTATCTCTTGGCCGTTTATACTGCAGGTGATGGAATCCCCCTTGACCGTCACCCGCAGATGCATAAAGACGTCGCAAGTAAAGGGGACGGCAGCTCTGGCCAGCACGGTGCGATCCGTCTTGATCACCCGAACCAGCTGCGCCTCCTGGTTTGCCAGGAAGAGGGCGTAATGCTGCAGGGAAGCCTGGTAACGGATCAGCAGCCCCACTTGGTCTGTGGTGCACAGCGGCCGCAGATCCACCTCCGCGGTATAATCCGTCCAATCCTTGTCGCCCGCCACCAGTGTGGAACAGACGTCATGGGTCAGGGGATTGCGGACGCGCATCTGCTCCATGACATGCATTCCGTCCTGGCGGGTCACCACCCAGTTGGGGCCCCGGAACCAGCAGTTGGTGATGGGATCGTACCAGTCGCCGCTGTAGCCCGGATTGGTACAGTAATGGTACTCGCCGTTGGCCGAGTGCTCCCGGTCAAAGGGCAGAGGCCCCAGCGCAAAGCCGGAGAAGTCATCCTGGAACAAGACAAAATCATGCATGGAAAGTACCTTCTTTTTTGTAAGTATATAAGTCCCGCCGCGCGGCGGGAAGCCCTAGCGCAATAAGGTTTCGGGCCGCGCGGCGGGCGGGGTGCAGTCAGTCGATCAGGCGCCCTGTTCAGCCAGGTACTCCGCCTGATACTCGTCGATCTGGTCGGCCCACTTGGTCATGCACTCTTCGGCGCTCATCTCGCCGCCCAGCACAGCCTGGAAGTCCGCGGTCATATCGGTGGTGATCATGGTGGAGAAGTCAGCCAGCCAGTAGGGATTCAGGATCTGCTTGTAGTTGGGGTCGGTCAGGTAGCCGGCGCAGAGCATCATCAGATCGCTCTCCTTGTACCAATCCTGCTCCTCAACTTCGGCGTTGCAGGGCACGCGGCCCAGGGCAGCGCACAGACCGCCGTCCACTTCGGTGCTCAGCAGTTCGTTCATCAGCACGATGGCGCCAGAGTAGTCGTGGTCGGGGTTGCTGCTCTTGGGGATGCAGAACACGTTGGGCTGCAGGCCGGAGGCGAAGTAGTGGCCCTCGTCGTTGGCCAGCACAGTTACGGCCTTGAAGTTCTCGGCGCCCAGGGCGTTGGCGTGGTTGGTGTTGGAGGAGGAGTTGTGCACCAGGTAGGCGGCAATGCCGCTGTCAAACTCGGCGCAGATCTCGTTGTAGTTGTTGTTGATGGAGTCGCCGGAGCACCACTTATTGGTATAGATGCTGGCATAAGCTTCCATGGCCTCCACGAACTCGGGACGGCTCAGGATGCACTTGCCCTCTTCATCAAACCAGGCGCCGTTGTAGCCGGCGCCGTCGGTGTAGGTGAACAGCCAGGCCAGCATGGAGTCATAGGGGCGCACGCCGCGCAGGGTGGTGAAGTAGGTGCCGTTCTCCAGATCGGCATATTTCTCGCACAGGGCCAGATATTCCTTCTGGGTCTTGGGGGCTTCCTCACCCTTTTCGGCCAGGAAAGCGGTGTTGACATAGGCGACTTCTTGGTTGTAAGCGAAGGGGATGCCGTACAGCGTGCCGCCGGAAATGTTGCGCAGGTTGGCGGTCAGGCCGGCGTCAACCTTGGCATAGTTTTCCACCTGGGCCAGGACGTCGTCGGTCAGTTCCAGCAGGCTGTCCTGGGCGGTGAAGGTGCTGATGTTGGAGAAGCCCAGGGAGACCACGTCGGGCATGGTGTCGGTGGTCACGGCCATCTGGAACTTTTCCTGGAAATCGCTGAAGGCGAAGCTGGTATACTCGAAGGTATACTGATCCTGAGATTCATTGA
>JAFUDW010000110.1 GCA_017464225.1 Clostridia bacterium
CACGCTGATCCCGTACAAATAAGCCCATTTCCGGCAAGGAGGATTAACCAATGGCACGTATTAAGAGGGCTGTTACCGCCCATAAAAAGCGCCGCAAGGTGTTCAAGCTGGCGAAGGGCTACTTTGGCGCGAAGTCCAAGCAGTACCGCACTGCCAGCGAACAGGTTCGCCGCTCCCTGCGCTACGCCTATACCGGCCGTAAACTGCGCAAGCGCGAGTTCCGCAGCCTGTGGATTACCCGCATCAACGCCGCCGCTCATCTGAACGGCATGAACTATTCCACCCTGATCAGCGGCCTGAAGAAGAAGGGCGTTGAGGTCAACCGCAAGATGCTGGCCGATCTGGCCGTCAACGACGCGGAAGCCTTTGCCCAGCTGGCTCAGATCGCCAGGGACGCGTAAGGCATCCGCTTGCAAGCCCCGCTCGGTAAATCACGGGGCTTGTTTTTTTATGACCGGAGAAAGAGAGCATAAATTGACAAAAGCAAAAATGGACAAGCGGACGCTGTTTGCCGAAGCGCCCGTGGGCAAAGCTCTGTATACCATGGCGGTACCCACCATCATCAGTCAGCTGGTCAATCTGATCTATAACATGGTGGACGCCTTTTTTATCGGCAGGACGGGCAATAGCTATATGATGGCGGCCACCACCATCACACTGACGCTGACGCTGATGAACGTGGCGCTTTCAAACTTGTTCGGTGTGGGAGGCGGCAGCCTGCTTGCCCGGCTGATGGGCGTTGGGCAGGAGCAGGAAGCCAGGCGCGTAAGCGCTTTTTCGGTCTGCGGAGCGCTGCTTCTGGCGGTGGCGTACAGCGCGCTGGTCGGCTGTTTTTTAAATCCGCTGCTGCGGTTCCTTGGGGCTTCGGCAGCCACCATCGGGTATGCCCGCAGCTATGCCCTGATCGTCATCGTGATCGGCAGTCTGCCTTCCATCCTCTCTCTGGTGCTGGCGCATCTGCTGCGCAACATGGGCTTTTCCACCCAGGCCAGCATCGGGCTGAGCGGCGGAGGCATTTTGAACGTGGCGCTCGATCCCCTGTTCATGTTTGTACTGCTGCCCAAGGGGCAGGAAGTGACCGGCGCGGCCCTGGCCACCACGATTTCCAACACGGCGGCCTGCATTTATTTGTTGTACGCTTATCGGAAAGCCGGCAGGGAAATGCCCTTGACGCTGAACCCGGCCCAGGTGAAGGGCATTTCAAAAAGCAGCGTGAAGAGCGTATTTTCGGTGGGCGTACCTTCGGCGCTGCTGACGGGGCTGTTTGATCTGGCCAATATCTGCGTGAACATCATCGCCTCCGCGCACAATGATCTGGTGCTGGCGGGCATGGGCATCGTTATGAAGGTGGAGCGCATCCCAAACGCCATAAACGTGGGTCTGTGCCAGGGTATGATGCCCATCGTGGCCTATAACTTTTCCGCTGGAAACCGGGAACGCATGAAGCGGGTGATCAGCCTGGCGCGGAATGTGGGGCTGGCGGTATCCGCCGTGAGCATCCTGCTTTTCCAGATCTTCGCCGATCCGGCTTCCCGGCTGTTTTTGAGCACCAACACCAGCGACGCGGAGACCGCCCTGATCACCGTGGCTTATGCGGCCCGGTTCCTGCATATTCGGTGCCTGGCTTCGCCAGTGCAGCTGATGAATTACCATGCCTCTTACTGCATGCAGGCCATGGGCGATGGCAAAAGGACGCTGCTGCATTCCTTCACGCGTCAGCTGGTATTCTATATCCCGCTGATGTTCCTGTTGGACAAGCTCTTTGGCGAAACAGGATTGGCGGCGGCGCTGCCGGTGGGGGAGGCGCTGGGAGCGGTCTTTGCGCTGTATCTGCTGCGGCAGACCATCAATAAGAGACAAATGAAGGAGCTGTAAGGATGAAAAGGTTTTTTGCCTTGCTGCTGATGCTGACGCTGGCCTTTTCGACGGCGCAGGCTGAGGGCGTGCGCCGGGTATACCGGGCGGGGGAAAGGGAAGCCTTTGCCGAGGATGCGGAGACCTTTGATCTTTACGTTTGTCCGCTGCTGGGCGCTGACTGCATGCTGCTGACGTGCGGCGGACAGACCATGCTGGTGGATATGGGCAAGGCCAATGATTATGATCTGATCAGGGAGGTGCTGAACGCCCAGGGCGTGGAGCGCATCGACATCGCCTTCAATACGCATCCGCATACCGATCATTTGGGCTCCATGATCCAGCTGCTGGAGGACTATCCCGTGGGGCGGTTCATGACGGCCTTTGACGATGATTATACGGCGGAAGAGGTGGTGCAGCGCAGCACGCTCAGAGCGGTGCGCGCGGCGGGCGTGCCGGTGACCCGTGTTGAGGACGGCGATACTTTTGCCCTGGGGAACGCCAGGATGACGGTGGTCCGGCAGACCAAATACATGTACCCTGAGCCCAATCCCAACCCGTTCAGCGCCATGCTGATGGTGGAGTACGGCGATTGCCGCCTGCTGCTGTGCGCGGACGTGGTGCAGAGCGCCCAGCTGTACATTGCCCAGACCCATGATCTCAAGGCTGATATCATGAAGTGGCCGCATCACGGATTGAACAAGGTGTACAGGGAATTATTGGAAAACGTGCAGCCCGAGTACGCTTTTATCACCCACGGCTATATGAACACCACCGAGGCGCAGGAGCAGATGAACCGATACGGCATTCCCCATGATTTTGCCACCTGGGGCGTGATTCATCTGAGCACGGACGGTCAATACTGGCTGGTGGATCAGCAGCTTAATGAAATGGGGGAGCGGTGCGTGCAAATGTACCGGTAAGTGAAGAATGATGAAAAAAAGGATTGTCATGAGCGTCGCGGGCGTCCTGCTTTGCGGCGTGTTTGCGGGTGTTTTGCAGTTTGCTGCCTTTGGCATCGATCCCTTCCAGTGCTTTGTCAATGGCATCTGGAGCGTGATCCCCATGGATTTCGGCACGCTGTATGTGATCATCAACGCCGTGCTGCTGCTGTTCGCGCTGTTTGCCGATCGGCATTATATCGGCCTGGGCACGCTGATCAATATGTTCCTGCTGGGCTACGTGGTGGATTTTACCAGAAACGGTTTTGTTTCCCTGTTCCCCGCGCCTTCCATGGCGCTGCGGGTGGCGCTGTTTGTTCTGGCGCTGCTTGGGCTGTGTCTGACGGGTTCTCTGTATATGACGGCTGATCTGGGCGTTTCCACCTACGATGCCGTCGCGCTGATCATATCCAATACCTGGCATAAAATGCAGTTTCGCTTTTGCCGCATCGTGACCGATCTGGTCTGCGTGCTCATCGGCAGCGGGCTGTACCTGCTTTCGGGAAAAACCTTCGCCCAGCTCACCGCCATCACGGGCATAGGAACCATCCTAACCGCTTTCTGCATGGGCCCTGTCATTGCCTGGTGCAACGATCATGTTTCAAAGCCGCTGCTGAACGGCAAGGGCGCGCGCTGATACTGATCCTGATTAGACACTGAGAACAGAAAGATTTGCAGGGGTGAACGATAAGGGCTGCGGAGGCCCTTATCGTTCCCCCCTGCAATTTCCTGCGTTACGCAGTTATATTGTAAGAAGGGTCAGATGATATGCGAATGCCCGGATCTCCCAGGATCCGGGCATTCGCATATGGAAATAAAATCAGGATCTGATTTCAGCGTCAAACTTCTCTTTGCATGCCTTGAGCACCTTATTCATGATGGGATTGACGGTATCGTCGGTCAACGTCTGGTCGGGGCTGCGGAACACCAGCGAGAAGGCCGCACTCTTTTTGCCCAGGCCCAGCTGTACGCCGCGGAAGATGTCAAACAGTTTGATATCCTCCAGCAGCGGGCCGGCGGCGCTGCGGATGGCGTCCATGACCGGACCCAGATGCTGCCTTTCATCCATCACCAGAGCGATATCGCGGCTAACGGCCTGCATGCGGCTGATGGGAGCTACCTGACCCATGGGCTGAGCGTTATCATAGAGCGCCACCATATCGACCTCGGCCAGCAGCGTTTCCTCCGGCAGATCGTTTTTGGCTGCGATATCGGGATGGATCTGGCCCAGCTGGGCGATGACGGTTTTGCCGTGCGTCAGCTGCGCGCTGCGGCCGGGATGGTAGTAGCAATCGGCGCCGGGCTCCACCTTGACGCCCACGCCCTCCATGGCGCACAGCGTTTCCACCGCGCCGCGAACGCTGTAGAAGTCCAGACCTTTGCCGTAAGCGCCCAGGATCAGCGCCGGGGATTCGGGGAACAGGCCCTCCGCCGTGCGGCGGGTGCCGTCAAACAGCGTGCCGAACTCATAGAGCATGGCCGTTTCATTGCCGCGGTTATAGTTGCCGCTAAGGATGCGCAGCATATCGGGCGCCAGCGTGGTACGCATGCAGGCGGTATCTTCTCCCAGGGGATTGCGCACCAGGATGGGCTTCATCCGCGGATCATCCTCCGAAAGTCCCAAACCGGCGATGGCCTTGAGGCTCACGAAGGAGAAAGTCATCATTTCGTCATAGCCCAGGCCGCTGAGCGCTTTGCGGATGCGGGCCTTGCGCTGCATCAGCGGATTCAGGCCGCCGGGCGTGGTTTCGCCGCGCAGGCGCGTGCTGGGAATGCGGTCGTAACCCACCATGCGCAGCACTTCCTCGCAGATATCGGCATCGCGCTCCACGTCCTGGCGATAATCGGGCGCGGTGGCGGTGAGCATATCGCCGTCCAGCGTCACAGTGAAGTTCAGCTTTTTGAGCGCGTTTACCATTTCCTCAGCGGAGATATCCACGCCCGTGCGGGCGGCCAGCCGCTTCACCGAGCAAACGATGGGCTGGGGCAGGTCAAGCTTTTCATACAAATCGTAGCAGCCGCCCACCACGTCGCCGGCGTCCAGCAGGTTCACCAGCTGGCAGGCGCGGTCCAGCGCCAGCATGATATCGTTGGCCGATACGCCGCGCTCAAAGCGGCCGCTGCTCTCGGTGCGGATGCCCATGCGGCGGGCGCTCAGGCGGGTAACGGCGCGGTCGAAGGTGGCGCACTCAAACATCACCTCGCAGGTGCCATCGGTGATCTCGCTTTCCTCGCCGCCCATGATGCCGGCCAGGCCCGTGGGGCCTTCGGCGTCGCAGATCAGCAGGTCGTCCGGCGTCAGCGCGTGATCCTTGCCATCCAGCGTGCGCAGCGTTTCGCCTTCCTGGGCGGTGCGCACGATGATCTGACGGCCCCGTACCTTGCTCAGGTCAAAGGCGTGCATGGGATGACCAGTTTCCAGCATGATAAAGTTGGTGATATCCACGATGTTGTTGATGGAGCGCATGCCCGCCGCGTGCAGGATCTGGCGCATCCACAGGGGAGAGGGCGCCACGCGCACGTTCTTGATCACTCGGGCGGCATAGCGCGGGCATTTTTCAAAATCCCGCACCGTTACCTGCACATGCTCATGGATATCGCCGCCGGCTTCCTGCACTTCCACCTGGGGGAGCTTGAGCTCGGTATCCAGCGAGGCCGCGGTTTCCCGGGCAATGCCCCAGGCACACAGGCAGTCGGGACGGTTGGCCAGGATCTCAAAATCGGCCACGTAATCATCCAGGCCGAAGATCCCGCGCACATCGGTGCCCACTTCGTATTCTTCGTTAAAGATCAGCAGGCCCGCGTCGCCCACCGAAGGATACAGCTCCACCGGCACGCCGATCTCGGGGCCGGAACACAGCATGCCGTTGCTCTCCACGCCGCGCAGCTTGCCCTTTTTGATCTCATGGCCGCCGGGCAGCTTGGCGCCTACCAGCGCCACGGGCACCAGGATGCCCTCCTTTATGTTGGGCGCGCCGCAAACGATCTGCAGCGGCTCCGCCTGGCCTACGTTCACCGTGCACACGTGCAGGTGATCGCTGTTTTCATGATCGCGGCAGGTCAGCACCCGGCCCACCACCACGTTCTGGCATTCCTCGCCAAGATAGGCGATGCCCTCCACACCGGTGCCGTGCATGATCATCTGGCTTTCATACTTGGCGGGGGATACCGGGATGTCGGCATATTGCTTGATCCAGTTCATGGAAATTTTCATGGTCTATTCCCTCCTCAGCGGAACTGGCGCAGGAAGCGCTCGTCGCCCTCATACATCAGGCGCATATCTTTGATGCCGTAGCGCAGCATAGTGATGCGCTCCAGGCCGATGCCGAAGGCAAAACCGCTGTATACGCTGGGATCGATGCCGCACATTTCCAGCACCTTGGGGTTTACCATGCCGCAGCCCAGCACCTCGATCCAGCCGGTGCCCTTGCACATGCGACAGCCCTTGCCGCGGCAGGAGATGCAGGTCAGGTCCACCTCGGCGCTGGGTTCGGTGAAGGGGAAGAAGGAGGGACGGAAGCGGGTCTCGATGTCGTCGCCGTACAGCTTTTTGAACAGCGCGTCCAGCGTGCCTTTGAGATCGCCCATGTTCACATCCTTATCGATCACCAGGCCTTCGATCTGGTGGAACACCGGGCTATGGGTGGCGTCCACTTCGTCGGCGCGGAACACGCGGCCGGGACAGGCGATGCGGATGGGCGGCTTGCGGGAAAGCATGGTGCGCGCCTGCACGGGAGAGGTGTGGGTGCGCAGCACGATGTTGTCATCTACATAGAAGGTATCCTGGGCGTCCCGGGCCGGGTGATTTTTGGGCAGGTTCAGCAGCTCAAAGTTATAATGATCCAGCTCGATTTCCGGGCCCTCCACGATATCAAAGCCCAGACCGGTGAGAGCGGACAGCACTTCGTCCAGCGCCAGCGTATTGGGGTGTACCGTGCCCATCCGGGGCAGTTCCCGGGGCTCGGTTACGTCAATGGTATCCTGGCGCAGCTTGGCTTCGCGCTCCACCGCCTTGAGCGCGGTGTAATGCGCGTCCAGCATGGCGCTGATCATCTCGCGCCCGGCGTTGATCAGTTGGCCCGCGGCGGGGCGCTCCTCGGGGCTCAGCTGGCCCATGGAGCGCAGCAGCGCCGTCAGCGTGCCTTTTTTGCCCAGCACGCGCTGGCGCGCCGCTTCCAGCTGCTTGATATCGTCCATGGACGACAGCTCCTGCTGCAGCGATTGGCGGATCTCCTCAATGTTTTCCTTGATGCCCATATTCTCCTCCATCATAAAAAATCGTCCCATGCATGCACATGGGACGCCTGTAAAAACGTGTTACCACCCAAATTCCGCGCAATGCCGCGGCATGGCGCGCTCTGCATCCTGTATCGCGGATGGGACGGCGGGGCTTACTGCGCGGTTCGGCCCTGCGGCTCCAAAGTGAATTTCCCGCGGGATTGCAGGCGGCTTTCAGCCGATGGCACGCCCTCTCTTTTGCAAAACGCTGATGCGGGGGTTGTCCTTTATCATCGCCGGATGAAATTATTCCCGCGTAGCACAAACGCGCAGGGCTTTGGGCCCGCGCGCCGTTACTGTGCTCTCATGGATGGATAAAACAGAATTACGCCTTCGCGATCATCTTGGCAAGGCGCGCCTTCTTGCGGTTGGCAGCGTTCTTGTGGATGATGCCCTTCGCAACCGCTTTATCGATCGCGGAAGTGGTAGCGACATACTGGGTGGCGGCAGCCTCAGCGCCCTTGCCCAGGGATTCGTTGAACTTGCGGATGGACGTTTTGACGCCGCTCTTCACCATACGGTTACGCAGGTTCTTTTTCTCGCTTACCTTCACGCGCTTTTTAGCAGACTGAATGTTCGGCACTTCCTTCGCCTCCTGTAAATCTTGGTGCCGGACTTGACGGACCAGCACATGCTATATTATCACAATTATGGGATGATTGCAAGTATTTTTTGAAAATTTATGCCTGTTTCTGCGAATCAGAATTCGGCGCTGCCGGTGGTGCGGGGGAAGGGCAGGACGTCGCGGATGTTGCTCACGCCCGTCAGGTACATGATCAGCCGCTCAAAGCCCAGACCAAAGCCGCTGTGGGGCGCGCTGCCATACTTGCGCAGCTCCAAGTACCACCAATAGCTTTCCTTGTCCAGCCCCAGCTCGTCCATGCGGGCTTCCAGCTTTTCCAGGTCGTCCTCGCGCTGGCTGCCGCCGATCAGCTCGCCTATGCCGGGCACCAGCACATCCACGGCGGCCAGGGTTTTGCAGTCGTCGTTCTGCTTCATGTAGAAGGCCTTGATCTCTTTGGGGTAATTGTATACGCACACCGGGCGGCCAAAATGCTTTTCAGCCAGGTA
>JAFUDW010000111.1 GCA_017464225.1 Clostridia bacterium
ACGCCGGGCAGGTCGCGCACGCGGCCACCGCGGATCAGCACCACACTGTGCTCCTGCAGATTGTGACCAATGCCGGGGATATAGCAAGTACCCTCGATCTGATTGGTCAGGCGGATTCTCGCAATTTTACGAAGCGCAGAATTGGGCTTCTTGGGCGTGGTGGTTTTTACACTCAGGCACACGCCGCGCTTTTGCGGGCAACCCTGCAGGATGGGCGCAGTCGATTTTTTGACGACGTCTTCTCTTCCCTTGCGGATCAACTGATTGATCGTAGGCATGGAAGCACCTCCTGTTTATTAGATCGGAGCGGGGCTCAAACCCGTCTCCTCCTATAAAACTTCCGCAACCCTCGGAAGCTATAGTCAAGGTTTTATTTGAGAGGCTGCAGCCTCTCGTCCTCCCCCAGGGAGAGTTCGGCAGCCGCCGCGCAGGGCACGGCGATGCGGCATCTGCGGCCCAGGGCGGCCATGCTTTCGCAGTCCTCCACCGGAACGCCCGCCGCTTCGGCCAGCGCTTGCAGCGTCTGGCGCAGCCGGTCGTCGGCATCCCGGGCAAGCAGAACGCGGGCGGCACGCCCCGCGGCGATCTGGCGCTGCACCTGGCGCGTTCCCGCCACCAGCTTCGCTCCCTTTCCCGCCTCTGGCATAGCCTGCCTCCTGCCGGTTGTCATTTTTCATGGCCGCACGAATAATGCCGTTGCCGCACATGACTGACAACTATATCATTATATTATCCTATTTCCCAATTGTCAACTACAAAAATCACACAAAAACAGTGGGTTTTTATAAACTTTTTTGCCGGAAACGCCCCTTCATTGACAATATGTGAAAAGCAATCTATAATTTGATGGACGTCCGCGCCGCGCGGGCCCCTTCCTTTTATATATTACAAAAGCAGAAATGAGGAACCTGCCTTGATCGATAAGCTGCTGCGCACCCTGACCGCGCTGATCTGCGTCCTGTGCCTGACCGTGGACGCTTCCGCTGAGATCGTATCGATCCAGTCGTCCCCCAAGGCCACCGCCGCGCCGGTGACCGACGCCGCCCCCTCCGTATCAAACGAGGATCTCCAGCGGCAGATCGATGAGATCCTTCAAAAATATGAAGCGGTGGGGCTTTCCGCCGCCTACGTGCAAGGCGGCGTGGTGGCCGAAACCTATGCCAGCGGCTGGGCCACCCTGAAAATCGCCCCCATGACCGCCGATACCAAGGTGCGCATCGCCTCGGTTTCCAAAGTAATGGTGGGCTTATCCGCCCATCTGCTGGCCGCCCAGGGCGTGATCGACCTGGACGCCGCCATTGACGGTTACATCGGCTTCCGGCTGCGCACGCGGAGCTCGGCCGACGTGATCACCCCCCGGACCATCCTGACCCATACCTCCTCGCTCAAACGGCAGCCCTCGGCCAGCGGCGTTTACGATAAGGTGCACGCCCTCCTGTCTGATCCCGATAGCTATTACACCGCCATATCGGGCAACCTGAAAAACTGGGATTACAACAATTTTGCCTTTTACGTGCTGGGGCTGGCGCTGGAGCACGCCAGCGGGCGAACGCTGGATCAGGTGTTGAACGCCGGACTGCTGAACGCGCTGGACGCCGACGGTTCCTTCTGGGCCGGCGATCTTTCCTCTCCCGATCTGGTGGCCACGGTGTACGACAGCGATCATTCCATTGGGCTGAGCTGGAGCGAGCAGACCGATGTGCACAGCAAAGGCCCGGCAGCCAACGGCGCGGTGTTCGCGGGCAATTACCACATCAGCGCCCGGGATCTGGGCAAGGTGGCCGCCGTGCTGGCCAACGACGGATTATATAACGGCGTACGCGTGCTGGACAGCAAGGTGGTGGACGCTCTGGAAAGCTATCTGCCCGCCCTGGTGCCGGACAGCAATTTTTACCAAGCGCAGCCGCTGCGCTACCGGGAACACATGCTTGGCCGCAAAGGCCTGTATTACCATACCGGCAGCGCGTACGGCGAGCTCTGCTTCTTTTCCTATGATCCCTGGCGCGGGGACGGGGTGGTGGTGCTGTCCACCGGCGCCCAGCGCAAAAACAAGGATGGCATATACGGCGTCTGCGCAGAGGTGGCGGAGCTGCTGTACGCAGCGCATTAAAAAAGGAGAGGATTACCGTGCGTCTTGACTTTTTGGATTCCTTTGAGTTCTTCACCGGCGTGCCCGATTCGCTGCTGAACCCGCTGTGCAGCTATCTGTACGACCGTTTCGGCATCTCGGATCGCCACATCGTGGCGGCCAACGAGGGCAATGCCGTAGGTCTGGCCGCAGGCTATCATCTGGCCACCGGCAAGGTGCCCGTGGTCTACCTGCAGAACAGCGGCGAAGGCAACATCGTCAATCCCGTCGCATCGCTGATGAACGACCAGGTGTACGGCATCCCCTGTCTGTTCATCGTGGGCTGGCGGGGCGAACCCGACGTGCACGACGAGCCCCAGCATATTTACCAGGGACAGATCACGGTAAAGCTGCTGGACGATCTGGACATCGCTTCCTTCATTATAGATAAGCAAACGACCCAGGCCGAGCTGGACGCGCAGCTTGAACGCTTCCGCGCGCTGTTCGCGGCGGGCAAGCAGGCCGCCTTCGTTGTGCGCAAAGGCGCGCTGGAATACGGCGGCAAACTGCGCTATGAAAACGGCTATCCCCTGTCCCGGGAGCAGGCCATTCGCCAGATCGCAGCAGCTGCCGGACAGGATGTGATCGTGAGCACCACGGGCAAGGCCAGCCGGGAGCTGTTTGAGCTCCGCGCGGCGGCGGGCGAAACCCATGCCCGGGACTTCCTCACGGTGGGCTCCATGGGCCATGCCTCCTCCATCGCGCTGGCCGTGGCGCTCTACAGGCCCGAAAAGCGCGTCTGGTGTATTGACGGCGACGGCGCCGCCCTGATGCATCTGGGCGCCATGCCGGTGATCGGCAGCAGGCAGCCCCGGAACCTGATCCACATCGTGATCAACAACCAGTGCCATGAAACGGTGGGCGGCATGCCCACGGTGGCGAACACAGCCGACCTGACGGCCATCGCCCGGGCCAGCGGCTATCCCTGCGCGTTCATCGCCCGGGACGCCGCCTCGCTGGACGACGCGCTGCTGCGCGCCAAAGCCTCCCAAGGCCCGGTATTCATTGAGGTCATGAGCGGCACCGGCGCCCGGGCGGACCTTGGCCGTCCCACCACCACCGCCATGGAAAACAAGCGCAATTTTATGGAATACCTGCGCCATGAGTGAAAAGCGTCAAAAGCAGCTGGCCGCGGCAGCGATCCTTCTGTTTGTGCTGCTGTCCCTGGCGGTCGCCTGGTTTGTGGGGCGGCCGCTGATCCGGCATCTGCGGGAACCCGAAGCCTTCCGGCAATGGATCGACAGCCACGGCTGGATGGGGCGTCTGATCTTTGTGGGCATCAGCGTATTGCAGATCGTGGTGGCCATCATTCCCGGCGAACCGGTGGAGATGTTCGCGGGCTACGCCTTCGGCTTCTGGCTGGGCACAGCGCTGTGCGAAATCGGCATCCTGCTGGGCGGCGCGCTGGTGTACGCCTTTGTGCACCGCTTTGGCCGCAGAGCGCTGGAAATTTTCTTTTCCCGGGAGAAGATCGACAGCCTGCATTTTCTGCGCAACGAAAAAAAGCTCAGCTTCTGGGTGTTCATCCTGTTTTTTATTCCCGGCACGCCCAAGGATATCATGACCTACTTTGTGCCCCTGACCTCCATGAAGCTGGGCCATTTTCTGCTGCTGTCCAGCGCCGCGCGGCTGCCCTCGGTGATCACTTCCACCGTGAGCGGCGACGCTCTGGGCACGGGCCGTCATCTGTTTGCCGTGATCGTCTTTGGGCTCACGGCGATCATCAGCCTCATCGGCGTGCTGATCTACCGGCGCATCAGCCGCGATCGTCAGCGGAAAAACCCGGAACCCGATCCAAAACGCGATCAGTGTTCCCCGCCATAAAATGACGGGCGAGGTTCCCGCATCAAGCGCAATAAGCGCGGAAAGACAAAATTTTCTTTTTCCAAGAATTGACAGCGCTTGCCGGGCATCGTATAATAAAGAAGCGATATGCCCGGTAGGCAAGGCTACCGCAGGGATACGGGCTGCTGCCGCGACAGGGTGGAGACACCCCAAGCAGGTATGAGCAGGCAATGTCGAAACAGCAAGGCGTTGTCTAATGCAGCTTCACTGCCCGGCGATGCTGAAGCT
>JAFUDW010000112.1 GCA_017464225.1 Clostridia bacterium
ACGAGGATGTTTCCTATTCGCTCCATGGGGGAGACTGCTGCATGCTGCCGCCCGGCACCAGCGGCGTCACCGTGACAGCCGTTCAGGAAGCCCGTGTTCTTTGGATGACGGTGGACGGCGTACTGAGCAACAGCTTCCTTCAGCGGATGGGCGCACTGCCGCATCGGGTGATGAAACAGGGCGCGCTGCCTTCGCAGCTCACGCTGAGCCGCCATATTGTGCAGGCCGTGGTGCGCATTTCCGCCGCGCAGGATGCATCCAGCGCCCAGCTCCAGCAGCTTTTATGGGCCATGCTGGCCTCTCATTCTGGACAGCCCGTGGCCATGGATGCCGTTCTTTCCCATGAAATTGCCCGCGTTGTGGATGCCATGCGCAAAAATCAATACCGCGACAGCTTTTCTTTGGCCGAGATGGCCGACATTAGCCGCATGCCGGTGGAAACCTTCCGCAAGCGCTTCGTATCCGAGGTTGGCATGCCGCCCCAAAGCTATCAGCTGTTCTGTAAAATGGAGCGCGCCAAAACGCTGCTTAAAAACGGTTCCACCGTCCGCCAGGCCGGTGTGGAAGTGGGCATGAGCGATCCCTATCATTTCTCCAAGACCTTTAAAAATATCGTAGGCATGAGTCCTTCCGCTTACAGCAAGACCGCCCAGAAGTAACGCGGCAATGCTCATGTCAAAACAGCAGGCGTATGGCCTGCCTGCCCTGCAGCTTGCCTTTATCGGCGATACGGTGTGTGATTTGCTGGCCCGGACCGAGCTGATGTTTTCCGACCTTTCGGTCAGGGATATGCACAAAAGCGCCACGTCCGTAGTCAATGCGCGGGCGCAGGCCGGGCAGCTGATGAAAATACGCCATCTTCTGGAGGCGGAAGAAATGGAGATTGTGCAGCGTGCCCGGAATTCCCATCCCAGGCATACCATGCCGCATGGCGCTTCCCGGGAGGAGTACATGGCGGCCACCGGCTTTGAAGCCCTGATGGGATACCTGTATCTTACAGGACAAATGCTGCGCGCCCAGATGCTTTTTCAATTAAGCAAAATCAAGGAGTAATTTTCTTACTATGCCAGAAAAACAATTGCATGTGGAGCTGATTGCCCATACGCCCCTTCCGGAGCAGGTTTGCGCGCTGGGCGCCAAGCTGTGCTATGCCAAGGCTGATGTGACGGCCTTGCGGGAGCGGGTTTCCGCGCAGGACCAGAGCGCGTTTCTGGAGCGCATTATGGAATCGGGCCATCTTTCGGTTCTTGAGCACGCCTCCTTTACCTTTGCCGTGGAGGGGATCAGCCGGGTATTGCTGGCCCAGTTAACCCGGCACCGGATCGCGTCCTTCAGCGTACAGAGTCAGCGTTATGTGTCTTTGGCTGAGAACTTTTCCTATATTATTCCCCCGGCGATCAAAGCGCTTGGGGATGAGGCCACCGCGCGCTATGAAGCCCAGATGGCGCAGATGCACACTTGGTATACGCAGTGGCAGCAGGATCTGGGGGCGAAGGGAGAAAGCAGCAATGAGGACGCCCGCTTTGTTTTGCCCAATGCCTGCGAAACCCGCCTGATCGTTACCATGAACGTCCGAGAACTGATGCATTTCTTCGAGCTTCGCTGCTGTCAGCGGGCGCAGTGGGAAATCCGCGCGCTTGCTGAGGAAATGCTTCGCCTTTGCAAGCAGGCCGCGCCTGTGCTGTTTGCAAATGCCGGCCCGGGCTGCGTCCGGGGGGCATGCCCGGAGGGCGGAAAATCTTGCGGCAATGCGGTTAAAATCCGTGAAAAATATAAAAATCTATGATCTGAACAGAAAAGAGGAATACGATGCCGTATTTTGACGATTATAAAAAGAAACGCATGACGCGGCAGGATCATCTGCGGGAGGATGCCCGCAAGCCCGACGAGGGCAGGGAATACCGCGGCTATAAAAACCGCGGCAAGCAGCCCATGGACGGTTACCGCAGGGACGAGCGCGGCGGCTTCCACGGCAGCGGATATCGCGGCAGCAATGGTCATCAGGAAAAGCCCTATAATGACCGGAATAAAGCGCCGCGATATAATAACAAGCCCGCGCCCGGCCCGGAGCGGCGCCCGCTGCCTCCGCCCAGGCCTGCCCAGCGGCCTGACGAGGAAATGCCGGAAAACCTGCTGACGGGGCGCAATCCCATCCGGGAGGCGCTGAAATCCGGCAGGGATATTGAAAAGCTGCTGGTAGCAAAGGGCGATCTTTCGGGTACCGCGCAGCAGATTGTCGCCATGGCCCATGAGGCGCATGTGCCTGTACAGATGGTAGAGCGCGTCCGATTGGATGAATTGGCCAAGAATCACCAGGGCATGATTGCTTTTGCCTCGGCATATCAGTATGCCGATGTGGATGATATGCTGGAGCTTGCCAGTGATCGCGGGGAAGATCCTTTCCTGGTTATTTTGGACGGCGTCACCGATCCGCATAACCTGGGCGCGGTGATCCGCACGGCTGCCGCTGTTGGCGCCCATGGCGTTATTGTGCCGGAACGCCGCGCCGTAGGCCTGACGCCTGCTGCGGTAAAGGCCTCGGCTGGCGGCATCGAACATATCAAGGTGGCCCGGGTTACAAACCTGACCAATGAAATCAAAAAACTCAAGGCGCGCGGCATCTGGCTGTATGGCGCCGACGCGGAGGGGGGAAGCTTCCGTCAGGTGGATTTTGCGGGGCCCTGCGCGCTGGTAATTGGCTCTGAAGGCGACGGCATCAGCCGCCTTGTCCTTGAGCAGTGCGATCATGTGGTATCCATTCCCATGAAGAATCCCGCCATGGAATCGCTGAACGCATCGGTAGCGGCTGGTATTTTAATGTACGCGGCAGCCGCTTCGCGTGAATAAGCTTCAATAAGGAGCGTCCAATGTCTGAAACCTTTGAGGAGCGCTATAAAAAGTACTTGCAGATGAGCGACGACGATGTGGCCATGCTGGCACAGCAGGGCGACGTCGAAGCGCTGGAATACCTGCTCGACAAATACAAAAATTTTGTCCGGGCAAGGGCGCGCAGTTACTTTCTTGTGGGCGCCGACCATGAGGATATTGTCCAGGAAGGAATGATCGGCTTATACAAGTCGATCCGGGATTATAAACCGGATAAACAGTCTTCTTTTCGCGCTTTTGCTGAGCTTTGCGTAAAGCGGCAGATCATAACGGCGATCAAAACGGCTACGCGGCAGAAGCATGTGCCGCTCAACAGCTATGTCTCTCTGAATAAGCCGCTTTACGGCGAGGAATCGGACCGCACGCTGCTGGACGTTATTGAAGGCCGGGTAACCAATCCTGAAGAGCTTTTTATCGGGCAGGAAGACGTTTCCCATATTCACGATCAAATTGGCACGGTGCTTTCTGACCTTGAACAGCAGGTGCTTAATGCATTCCTGGACGGCAAAAGCTATCAGGAAATTGCCGTGATGCTGAACCGGCATGTAAAATCCATTGATAACGCGTTGCAGCGCGTCAAAAGAAAGTTGACCCATTATTTGGAGGAGAAACGCAACGAAGAATTGTGAAAAACCACAATCTTTGGGAAATCTCGTATTTGATGGTTGACATTTTTTTCATTAACAGGTAAAATAAATGCGTTTGGGCAAGGTATCCAAACGCGCGTGCGGGTGTAGTTCAATGGCAGAACTTCAGCTTCCCAAGCTGACCACGTGGGTTCGATTCCCATCACCCGCTCCAATCGCCGGGCAAGCACCGGCAGCAATAGTGTTCTTGAACATCTGAGG
>JAFUDW010000113.1 GCA_017464225.1 Clostridia bacterium
ATCGTCCGCCTTTGCGGCAATGATGACCTCGGTGCATTCCTCGCCCACTTTTTTCAGGATCTTATCGATGCCCTTGGTGAACAAATAGCTGGTGTAAGAGCCCTCAGGCAGCGTTTCCTTGCGGCCTTGGAGCAGACGCATGAGGCCCGCCAGCGAGAAGGCTTCGGGCTCCTCACCGCGATAGATCTCCTCAAAGAAGCAGCTGTCCGCCCCGGTATGGCAGGCCGGGCCGTCCTTGCGCACCAGCACGGTGAGGGCATCCCGGTCGCAATCGGCCGTGATAGACACGATATGCTGATAATTGCCGCTGGTTTCGCCCTTGAGCCAAAGCTCCTGCCGGGAACGGCTCCAAAAACAGGTAAGCCCTTTTTCCATGGATATTTTCAGGCTTTCGCGGTTCATATAGGCCAGCGTCAGCACTTTTTTGCTCTCAGCATCCACCACAACGGCGGGGATCAAGCCTTTTTCATCAAATTTCAACTGATCAATATCAAACATATTTTCATCTCCTGACAATAATCCCATTGGCAGCCAGTTCATCCTTCAGATCGGGAATCTTCACTTCGCCAAAGTGAAATATGGAGGCAGCCAGGCCCGCATCCACCTTGGGCAGCGTCTGGAAGAGCTCCACAAAATGCCGGGCGCATCCCGCGCCGCCCGAGGCAATCACCGGCACGCTGACGGCGTCGCACACGGCGGCAAGCATTTCCAGGTCAAATCCTCCCTTGACGCCGTCGGTATCAATGGAATTGACCACGATTTCCCCGGCGCCCATGGACACGCAGCGTTTGATCCAGCCAATGGCCTCCATGCCGGTATCCTCCCGGCCGCCCTTGGCAAACACATGAAACGCGCCGTCCACGCGCTTGATATCGGCGGAGAGCACCACGCACTGATCCCCGTAGCGGCGGGCGGCATCCCGCACCAGATCAGGATTTCGGATGGCCCCGCTGTTGACGCTTACTTTGTCCGCGCCGCATTTGAGCACCCGGTCAAAATCCTCCACGGTATTGATGCCGCCGCCCACAGTGAGCGGGATGAACACGCTGGATGCCGTTTCCACCAGGATATCGGTGAACAGCGCCCGGCCTTCCGCTGAAGCCGTAATATCGTAAAATACCAATTCGTCCGCGCCGTGATCGGAATAATACCGGGCCAGCGCCACCGGGGAATCAACATCGGCCAGGCCCATAAAATTAACGCCCTTGACCACCCGGCCATCCCGCACATCCAGGCAGGGAATGATCCTTTTTGTAATCATTTTGCCGCTTCCTCAATTGCTTCTTTTAAGTCAATGGCGCCGGTATAAAGCGCCTTGCCCAAAATGGCGCCATACAGCCCCATATTCCGCAGCGCGCGCACATCGGCCAGCGTGGACACGCCGCCTGAGGCAATGAAATTCATGGAGTATTCCTTGGTCAGCCTGCGGTACAGCTCCCGGTTAGTCCCCTGCATGGCGCCATCCCGGGATATATCGGTGCAGATCACGGTATCCACGCCGATCTGCTGCAGCTCGGCGCAGAAGCCGTCCAGCGTATCCCGGCTGGTTTCCCGCCAGCCCTTGATGGCCACCAGGCCATCCTTTGCATCCACGCCCACGGCCACACGGCAGCCATAGCGCGTCACGGCATCCCGAAGGAAAGCGCGGTCGGTGACCGCCGCTGTACCCAAAATGACGCGATACGCCCCAGCGTCCAGATATTGATCGATCACCTTTCGATCCCGTACGCCGCCGCCAATCTCCACCTTAAGGCCGCTTTCCCGAATGACTGCCGCCACAGTATCAAAATTGGGCGTGCCGCCGTCCCGGGCGCCTTCCAAATCCACCATATGCAGGTATTCCGCGCCGGCGGCCCTGAAACCCTGGGCCACTGAAGCCGGATCATCACTGTACACCGTCATTTGGGCATAATCGCCCTTGAACAGGCGTACCGCCTTTCCCTGGACCAGATCAATGGCAGGAAATAGTTTCATGCTTCCTCCCTTATAATTCGCAGAATGCTTTCAGGATGCCAAGGCCCACCTGGCCGCTTTTTTCCGGATGAAACTGGCAGCCGTAGATGTTATCCCGCTGCACGGCTGCGGTGAGCGGCGCGCCGTATTCGGCGGTGGCCACCGTATACTCCGCGCATTGCTCCGCGTAATAGGAATGCACAAAGTACACGCAGTCGCCTTCCCTGACCTGGGCAAACAGCGGACAATCGCTTTTTTCAAAATGCAGAGCATTCCAGCCAATATGCGGAATTTTGAGTCCGGCAGGGATTGCGCCGGCGATGGGCCGCACACTGCCGGGGATCAGGGCAAGCCCCGCATGCTCGCCATACTCATAGCTTTTCTCAAACAAAAGCTGCATGCCCAGGCAAATACCCAGCAGCGGCGTACCGCGTGCAGCAGCCTGGCGGATCACCTGGTCCAGGCCCAGCTCCCGCAATTTGCGCGCGGCGTCTCCAAAGGCGCCCACCCCGGGCAGGATGATCTTTTGCGCGTTCAATATCTCCTCGGGATCGCCCGTCACCCGGGCTTCAGCCCCGGCAAAGCAAAAGGAGCTTTTCAGCGAAAACAGATTGCCTACGCCATAATCCACAATGGTAATCATAAGCTGCCTTTCGTGGAAGGAATTTCATCAGCGGCCGCGGAATCAATGCTCACCGCCTGCCGCAGGGCCCGGCCAAAGGCTTTGAAAGCGGCCTCCAGGATATGATGGGAATTGCCGCCGTCCAGCTGGCGGATATGCAGCGTAACGGAAGCAGAGCGCGCAAAGCCCCAAAAGAACTCCTCCCCCAGCTCGGTATCAAAATCGCCCACCTTCTGGGAAGGAATTTCCAGATGGTACCGCAGCATGGCCCGGCCGGAAAGATCAACGGCGCACAGCACTAGTGTTTCATCCATGGGCAAAAGCATGCCGCCATAGCGGGTAATCCCCCGTTTATCGCCCAACGCCTGGGCAAAAGCCTGTCCCAGCACGATGCCGATATCCTCCACAGTGTGGTGATAATCCACCTGTGTATCGCCCTTGCACTGCACAGTCAGATCAAACCGTCCATGTCGGGCAAAAAGCGTCAGCATATGATCCAGGAAACCGCAGCCGGTATCAACCTGGGATATGCCAGCGCCGTCCAAATCCAGGCTCAAGCGGATATCGGTTTCGGCCGTGGCGCGGCGGATTTCGGTTTTTCTCATGGCTGTACCTCCTTCAAAATCTCCCGGGTCTGATGGACCAGCGCCTGCATCTGCTGCCGGGTGCCCACGGTGATGCGCACATAGGCGGACGTGCGGGGCGCGCTGAAGTACCGCACCAGGATGCCCCGGGACTTCAGTTTTTTATACAGCGCTTCGCCGGTCAATGCCGGATGGGAAGCAAACAGAAAGTTTGCGCTGGAATCCAGCACCGAAAAGCCCATGTCCCGCAGCTGTTCCGCTGTCCACTGCCTGTTTTCCATAATAACACGGCAGTTTTCCATATACCATTCGTCCTCGTCCAGCACGGCGGCGCCAGCGGCCAGGCTCATGCGGTTCACATTATAGGGATTGAGGCTGCACCGGATGGCATCCAGCTCGGAAATCAGCGCGGCGTGGCCAATGGCAAAGCCCAGGCGCGCGCCGGCCAGGGATCGGGATTTGGAAAAGGTTTGCACAACGATCAGGTGATCATATTTTGCCGTCAGCGGCACGCAGCTCTCCGCGCCGAAATCCGCATAGGCTTCATCCACCACCACCAGGCGGTTTGGATCAGCGGCGATAATGTCCTCCAGCGTATCGCGGCGCAGCGCCAGGCTGGTAGGCGCGTTGGGGTTGGCCAGAATCAGCGTTCCGGCGGTTTTTTTACAGGCTTCCACATCCACCGAAAAATCGGCCCTCAGCGGAATTTCAGTATACGGAATATGGTAGAGCCTGCACAGCACCGGGTAAAAGCCGTAGGTCACATCGCAGAAGACAACGGGATGGGTTTCATCGCCATAGGCCAGGATGATGAAATTCAGCGCTTCATCCGAACCATTGGTCAGCAGCACGTTTTCCAGCGCGACGCCATCGCGCCTGGCCAGGCGCTCCCGCACCATGCGGCATTCGGGATCGGAATACAGGTTGCATTGAGCCGCCTGCTCCGCCGCGGCCTGGGCCACCCTGGGCGCTGGGCCAAAGGGGCTCTCGTTGGTGTTGAGTTTGATATACTGCATATCCTGGGGTTGTTCGCCGGGCACATAGGGCTTGATCCGCGCGTGCTTTGGGCTGAGGAAGCGGCTCATACGCATTCCTCCCCATCGAGGCGGCTGAGCACGCTGCGGGCATGGGCTTCCAGGCCCTCCGCCCGGGCAAAACGCGCCACGCTCTGGCCCACCTTTTCCAGCGCTTCAGCTGTATAATAGGAAAACTGGGTTTTTTTCACAAAATCATCCACCGACAGCGGGCTGGAAAAGCGTGCCGTACCGCTGGTGGGCAGGGTATGGTTGGGGCCGGAAAAATAATCGCCCAGCGCTTCGGGGCAGGAACGGCCCATGAACACACTGCCCGCGTTTTTGACCCGGTCCAGCCAATCAAAGGGCTGATCCATGCACAATTCCAGGTGTTCGGGCGCGATGGTGTTGGCCACGTCGATGGCCTGGGCAATGCTCTCACACACAATGATCTTGCTGTAGCCTTCGATGGAGGCTCGGGCAATCTCCTGGCGGGGCAGCACTTCCAGCTGCTTTTCGATCTCCGCCGCCACGGCCTGGGCCAGCAGCTGAGAATCGGTCACCAGCACGGCGGCAGCCATTTTATCGTGCTCGGCCTGGCTCAGCATATCGGCTGCCACATGGCGGGGATTGCTGGCGCCGTCGGCCACGATCAGGATTTCGCTGGGGCCCGCGATCATGTCAATGGACACCTGGCCAAACACCTGTTTTTTTGCCTCGGCCACAAAGGCGTTGCCCGGGCCCACGATCTTATCCACCCTGGGAATGGTTTGGGTGCCATAGGCCAGGGCGGCAATGGCCTGGGCGCCGCCTGTTTTAAACACCCGGTCCACGCCGGCCACCTGAGCCGCCGCCAGAATCACGGGATTGACCACGCCATTCTTGGCGGGAGTGGTGATCACCAGCTCCTTACAGCCGGCCAGCTTGGCAGGAATGGCATCCATCAGCACGGTGGAAGGATAGGCGGCCGTGCCGCCGGGAACGTACAGGCCCACCTTTTCAATGGGAATCACCTTTTGGCCCAGCACGACGCCGTTCTTTTCGCTGATAACAAAGCTGCTGCGCACCTGGTGTTTATGGAAGTCCCGGATATTTTCCGCAGCCTGCCGCATGATATCCAGCAGCTCAGGATCGACGCTTTCCAGCGCCTGCCGGTATTCCTCAGGCGTTACCTCCAGATTCTCCGGCGCGCCGCCGTCAAACTGATCGGCATACTCCCGCAGGGCGTCGTCGCCGTTCCGCCGCACATTGGCCACGATATCGCTGACGATACCGGCCACGTCGGTTTTAATCTCTCCCCGAAAAAAAATCTGTTCATCCGGGATTTCGCCGTAACGCATGATTTTAATCATTGGTCCGCCTCCTGCACCAGTTTTTCCATCGCCGCGCTGATGGCGGCAATTTCTGCGTTTTTGAATTTATAACTCACCTGATTGGCGATGAGCCGGGCGCTGATGGGCACGATGGTTTCCAGCGGCGCCAAGTGATTTTCCAGCAGCGTTTTGCCAGTTTCCACGATATCCACGATCACATCGGACAGGCCAAGCAGCGGCGCCAGCTCGATGGAGCCGTTCAGATGAATGATATCGATTTCCCGGCTGCGGGAGGAATAATGCCCCCGGGCGATATTGGGAAACTTGGTAGCCACCCGCAGGGGCCGGGAGATATCGTCCTCAAAATCGGCAGG
>JAFUDW010000114.1 GCA_017464225.1 Clostridia bacterium
CGGCATGCGCATTGCCCTTCCCTGCCCCGACCGCTGCGGCTGTCTGCTGGCGGCCGGCATCACCAGCATGATCACGGTCCAGGCCTTCATCAATATGGGCGTAGTCATCGGCATCCTGCCCACCACCGGCCTTCCGCTTCCCTTTTTCAGCGCGGGAGGCACGTCGCTGTCCATTACGCTGGCGGCGGTGGGCGTGCTGCTGTCCATCAGCCGCACCTGCGAAAAAACCGTCTGACCGTCTCCGCACCTTATTTTCCATGCGGCATAGCATGAAAGCATGGAAAACGGAGGTGGGCGCATGGAAGGATTTTTAGTGCGCGGCGGCGAAAGAATATCGGGTGAGATGACCATGGACGCGGCCAAGAACGCGGTGCTGCCCATAATGGCTGCTTCCATTCTGGCTGATACGTCCTCGGAAATCATCGGATGCCCGGAGATTGCCGATGTGGAGAGCATGCGCGGCATCCTGGCTTGCCTGGGCTGCGAATCCAGCTGGAAGGGGCAAAGCTTAACGATCAGCAGCGATGGGCTCGATTCCTGGGAGCTGCCGGAGAATCTCAGCAAGCGCGTGCGCTCCTCCATTTTTATGCTGGGGCCCGTGCTGGGAAGGCTGCGCCGGGCGACTGTGGTGTATCCCGGCGGCTGCGAGATCGGTCTCAGACCCATTGATCTGCATCTCAGCGGTTTGCGCAGGATGGGCGTGCAGATCGAGGAAGCGGGCGGCGTGCTGTACTGCGACGGCAGCGGCATGCACGCGGCGGACGTACATCTGGATTATCCATCGGTAGGCGCTACCGAAAATGTGATGATGGCCGCCGTATTGACGCCCGGGCGCACCGTCATCAGCAACGCTGCCCGGGAGCCGGAGATATGCGACCTGCAGGGTTACATCAACGCCATGGGCGGCCATGTGCGCGGCGCCGGTTCGGCTATGATCGCCATCGAAGGTGTTTCATGCCTGCATGGCGCGGCTTATCGGCCCATGTTTGACCGCATCGCCGCGGGCACCTATCTGTGCGCCGCGGCCATCACCGGAGGCGATATCACGCTGCATGGCGTTCAGTGCCGCCATTTGACCGCCGTGCTTCAAAAGCTCAGGGAAATGGGCTGCGCCATCGATGAAGGGACCGACAGCGTACGGCTCCGCGCGCCAAAGCGTTTGCGGGCTTTCGACACGCTGCAGACCGGCCCGCATCCCGGTTTCCCAACGGATATGCAGTCGCCCATGCTGGCGCTGGCTTCGGTGGCGGAGGGCAGCGGTGTGATCATGGAGAACGTGTTTGAAAACCGATTTGCGCTGGCGGGCGATCTGAACCGAATGGGCGCCAATATCCGCGTGGCCGGGCGGGCCGCGCTGATCCAGGGCGTTCCGAAGCTGTACGGCGTGCATGCCGCAGCCCGCGATCTGCGCAGCGGCGCGGCGCTGGTGCTGGCGGCCTTGCGTGCCCAGGGAGAATCGCTGATATCTGGCGCCGAGCTCATCGACCGGGGCTATGCCCGGATGGAGGACGCGCTGAAAGGCCTTGGCGCTGATATACGGCGCGTGCCTATCGCAGAATAAACCGCAGGGAGAAAAAAGCGATGGATGGAATGAATCACCAACCTCAGCGCGCGCCGGAGGAGAAGACGGCCAGCGAAAGCTATGGCTTTGCGCCGCGGCCTTCCCGCCGGGGGCTGTATACCGTGATCGCCGTGCTGGCGCTTTTGACGATCGCCGCCGTTTTTGTGCGGGGGAGATGGCTGCGCATCACCGACGTGGAGGTGACCGGTCTGATCACCTATCCCGCCGAGCGTGTGCTGACGCAGGCCGGGATCACCGGAGGCAGCACGTATTTTAACCTGAATGAAAAGACCATCCGCGCCAATATTGAAAAGGACCGCTATCTAAGCTACATTGGCATGGAAAAAAGATGGCCCAACGGCCTTTCGCTGCATGTGCGAGAAAGGCAGCGGCAGGGCAATGTGCTCTACATGGGCGTGCAGTATGTGATCTCGTCCGATGGCATGGTGCTGGAAACCAGCAACAGCATTGATCTGGATAACGGCTGCGTCAAGGTGACCGGGCTGTCGATCCGCGATATCCGTTACAGCGCGCCGCTGGTTTGTCAAAATGCCGCCCAGCTTGAAACCATGGAAGCGCTGTTTGAGGAGTTGGAGCTGCAGGGCGTTCTCGGCCAGATTTCGGAATTGAACCTGTCGTCGCTGGACAGTATATATCTTGTGACCCTGGATGGGTACACAGCCAATATCGGGGATGCGGAGGATATGCGGGCCAAAATCGGCACGGTGCGCGCCGTGGTGGCCGAGCTTCGCCGCACGGGAGAGCAGGGCGGCATGATCGAAGCCACCGTGCCCGGTCAGGCCACGTATCGGCCCTTACAATGAATGATTTATTATAAATTTACGAAAAAAGTTTCAAAAAATGTGCCCGATGCCCCGATAAACACTTGCCAAATTATCACATTTTGTAAATGATTTTTTAATAAATCGAATAATATCAAGGGTTTTTGGCGTTATTTGAGGTGCCGTCGCGGCGGGTTTGCAACTTAAATGCAACTTTTTTCATGGCGGCCAGCAGATGATCGTCCAGATGGACGTCCTGGGCCATCATGTTTTTGATATCGGTATAGACGTTGAGGGTGGTGTTATAGGAGCTGTGGCCCAGCAGGACCATGGCCATAGCGGGATCGATGCCGGCGCGGTACAGGGCGGTGGCGTAGTTATGGCGAAGGTTATGCGGGGTGAAATCGGTATCGTAGTTATTGGGATTGTACCAGGGATCGGAAGGGCCGCCGGATGCGCGGGCCTTTTTTTGTGCCGCGGCGTAATTGTCATTGTGATGGGCAAAGCCCAGGACGAGCATCATTTTGACAAAATGATATTTGAAAGCGCCGTAGGTGTAGGGCTCGGCGCTGCTGGTGCAGACGTACAGGGAAGGCAGGCTGCGGAGCGGCTTTAACAGGGCAAGCAGCTCCTCCGGGATATCCACGAAACGGGCCGCGGAATCGGCGCGATCAAAGCGATCGCCTTTCAGATCGGTGACGGTGCGGGTGGTTTTGTTGTACTGCCGGCAGACATGCAGGCGGGCGGCGCTGAAATTGATATCTCCCCATTGCACGGCCAGGGATTCGCCGCAGCGAAGGCCGCAGTAATACTGGAACATGAGGGCCAGATGCATGGGATCCGGTACAAAGGAACGGCGCAGAACGGCGGCCTGGTCCGCGGTGAGGGCGGAGCGCGGCGCGGCCTTGGCGGCCCGGGGACGGCGCAGGGCGGTGGAATAATCGGCATCCATTACGCCGTTGGAAATGCCGTAGCGGCAGATATTTTTGAGAAAGCCGATGGCCTGGGTGATGGGCGTGGCGGAATAGCCTTCCAGAAGATCCACGCAGCGCTGCAGATCGGCATAGCGGACGGCGCGGGCAAGCTGCTGGGGCGGGAAGGCGGGCAGGATATGATTCTTGAGGAACAGGCGCAGATTGATGGCGGTGGAAGGTTTGACCCGGGGCGATTTGACCACGGTAAACCATTCCTCGGCCAGGGCGACAAAGGTCATATCCTTGGGATTGCGGCCGGTGCGGTATTGCTCAATGATGGACTGGCGCTTTTCATTGAACTCCCGCAGGGTGCGGGCGCGAAAATAAACCGGCTTGACGCCGGGAGCGGGAACCACCTTGCTATGGTAAAAACCGTCTTTGCCTTTGGTGGGCATGGGGATACCTCCTTTATTCAAATTACGCTGTCATCTTCTCCGGTATCCTCCTGCATCATTTTCTTGGTGGGCACAAAGGCAGGGGAAACCAAACCGTCAATATGTTCATTGAGATCATGCCGGATGGCAGCGCCCATGGGATCAAGGACGAAATCAATGCCTTCCCGGCGGGCCAGTTTGGCGGCCGGGACAAAATCACTGTCCCCGGAAATGAGAATCATCTTGTTGACCTGCTTTTTAAAGGCCATAGAGGCAATATCAACGCCTATGCGCATATCGACACCCTTTTGGATGATGTTCAATTGAAAATCCGATTCTTTTAAATCTTCAATGCGTATGCTGCCGCTGCACAGCTTTTTTGTCAGCTCCGGCTTGAATACGTATTGCAGATTGATTTCCGAAAGCGTTCCAAGGCGCAGAGCGACCTTGCGTTTACTACGCATGGCTTCCTGGAAGGACATCATCCACACGTAAAGATCGGATTTGCCCAGGTTGATATTGCGTTTGAGCAGGGGATGATAGATCTGCTTGGCGCTGGGCGGGCAATCGTAATAGAAGATGCGATAGAGCTTATCATACTTGGTGATGTGGCGCATGCAATAATGCCGCAGCTGATCCGCACGCTCATCGGGAGCGGCATCACCCCAGAGATAATTGGCCCGCTTTTGAAAGAAACCGCCATCAACCAGTATCGCTACGATGGACATACGATCATCCGCCTCTCTTTTCTTTTGAAAATGAAGAAAGCCCTTGGTTCAGGCACACCCCAAATGGCGGGGGGTCTTATCCCAAAGGCTAATCTTCGAGATAAGTATATGCCAAACAGTTCGAAAAATCAAGCCCAAATTTTTCTGAACCGTTCTGAGTGTTTCAAAACACATAGATTATGTTGCCTTCTTCTCGGTAGACGGGGGGGTGGCGGCGGTCATGGCTGGGTTGCCAGAAACGATATCGGCATAGGAGAGAAGGGCTTGCCTGCCCTGCTGGTTCAAAAGCCGAAAGGTTTGCAGCAAGCGGCCCTCGTCGGTGGAGGGATTATAGCCGCCCAGGGTAAGATAATATTCCTCCGGGGTCTGATACTGATCCAGAAGGAGATAATCCATGGGCACGTTGAAAAACTGGCTGAGACGATACAGCGTGGACATCTTGGCGTTCTTGTAACCAGCTTTAAAAAAACTGGTGATCGTCATATAAGGAATACCTGATTTTTCAGCTAACGTGTGCTTGTTCAGCCCATAGCGGGTCATAAGAGAATTAATTTTTTCCATCATATCCATGTGGGGAAGACCACCTTTCCGCCTGAGTATAAACGAACAGACATGCCATGTCAAGAAAAAAATTACTAAAGTTAGTAAAAACATGCTTGACAATCTACTAATGTACGTGATATTATGCGTGTGAGTTATGAAAATTAGTAAATCTGAGACGTGGGAAGGAGAAGGGCGGCAGATGGGAGACATCAGGATCAAGGGAAGATTCCGCCACACCACGATCCGGCTGGAGGAGCAGGGGGTGGTGCTGGAGCGGGACGACGGCCTGGGGATGCCGCCCGCGCCGACAAAGGAAAAGGCCCAGGCCGCGCGGCAAGCGCTGGCGGAGGCCATCGCCGTGCTGGAC
>JAFUDW010000009.1 GCA_017464225.1 Clostridia bacterium
CTCTGGTGGGCTGGGCGGTACCCGGCGCTGATGAAACGCTGAATCTCCCAGCATCCTTCACCGCTTCCTTCCATGCGGATCATGCAGACCTGAATTGGATGATGACTTTCAGCAGCGCTGACCCTGTGGATACTGTTTGCAGGGAGCTGGATGAACGGATCGATCTGGATCTTCACACAGAGATGGATGAGGTAAAGCTCCTGCTGAAAGCGATGCAAAACGGCGAAGCCCTGCCGGAAACCACCGGAAAAACCAAAGACATCGTGCCGAAAGTCAATGAATTGAACGATGGATTGACCCAGCTGAATGATGGCGCGGTTTCTCTGGCTGATGGCGCGTCTCAGCTTTCCACCGGTGCATCGGAATTGAAGGATGGCGCAGCCACGCTTGTGGGTGGAGCCGTTACCCTGGCTGCAGGCGCGGCAAACGCCGAAACCGGTGCCGCGACGCTGGATGAAGGCCTTGCAACGCTGATTGCCAATAACGAAGCGCTCAATACCGGCGCGGAAGCCCTGTTTGCCGCCGTGCTGGATACCGCCAATCAACAGCTGGCTGCCGCGGGGCTGGATGCTGCCGGGATCACGCTTCCCGCATTGACCGCTGAAAACTATGCTGCCGCGCTCGACAGCGCGTTGGCTCAGCTGAACCCGGATGTCCTGAAGGAAGCGGCTTCCGCTCAGGTGGAAGCAGTTGTGCGTCCTCAGGTGGAGGCAAAAGCCGACCAGGTACGATCCGCTGTGGAAGCGGCAGCACAGCAGAAGGTCCTGGAGGCTGTACTCCAGGCAGCCGGTCAGAAAATGACGGCTGAACAGTATACCCAGGCCGTGAAGGCCGGAATGGTATCCGCCGAACAGGCCGCCATGGTCAGCGCAGCTGTGGAGCAGCAGATGGCATCCGACGAAGTGAAAGCGCAGATCGAAGAAAACGTATTGGCGCAAATCGAGCAGCTGGTGCAGCAGAACGTGGAAAGCTATCTGGCGTCTGATGAAACCGTTGCAGCCAAGCTGGCCATGGCGCAAACCGCATACGACAGCCTGTCCGCATTGAAAGCCCAGCTGGATCAGGTGAATACCTTCGTCACGGGCTTGCAGGCCTATACCGCCGGCACGGCCCAGGCAGCTGCGGGAGCTTCCCAGCTCCACGCGGGACTAACGCAGCTGAGCACAGGGGCTGCCAGCCTGTCCGATGGCGCATCCACATTGTCTACCGGCGCTTCGACCCTGGCCGACGGTGCGTCTCAGCTGTCCACTGGAGCCGGTACTTTGAAAGATGGCATGCAGACCATGAAAGATACCATTGTGGGTGTGGAAAAAGAGGCGGCCAATAAGCTGCTTCCCTATGTGGAGAACGAGCTGGCAGACGGGCTGCGGATTTTTGAAGAAACCCGTGACAGCGTTAAGACCAGCGGGTATGACCTTCGTCCCGAAGGTATGAATGCCATCACTGTCTATATTATTCGCACGGATCTTCAATAAAGACGCTTCAAACCTTTTAGAAAGCATGAAAAAGACGACCTTTCATCCTGTGGCAAGGCCGTTTTTCTATTGGACAGCAATGGGTTTCACAACCATTCAGCTTCTATGCCGCGACCTTTTTGTTTTCAGAAATACATCCGAAGCTCCTGGCTGATTATCCATAAGGAAACGCTCAAAATCTGATGCAGGAAGCGGCCGTGAGAAATAATAGCCCTGGATAATATCACAGCCCATTGCTTTGAGTGTGAATACTTGCTCGGCAGTTTCAACCCCTTCAGCGATTGTGGGCACCTCAAATGCCTCTGCCAGTTGTATCATGGCCTCCAGAAGGCGGGTATCCTTCCGGGCCTTAAAAGCAGTACGGATGAATTGCATGTCCAGCTTCAGCGCGTCCACGGGAAGCGTGGAAAGCATATTGAGCGAAGAGTACCCCGAACCGAAGTCGTCCATTTCGACGCGAAAGCCTATTTCGCGCAGCTGACGTACGCTCTCAATGATCTGCGCCGAATCCTCCGTATAGGCGGATTCGGTAATCTCCAGCAGCAGATCGTGAGGGCTCAAACCGTTTTGTTCTGTTATCTCCCGCAGTTGATCGATCAGCTTCGGTTCATACAGGTCGATACGGGACACGTTGACGGATACCGGAAGGCGGATCCCCAGCCGCAATCTCCAGTCCCGGATCTGTGCCGCGGCTTCTGCCCAGACATAGCTGTCCAGGCGATAGATCAACCCGTTGTTTTCAAACAAAGGAATGAATACGTCGGGGCTGACCATTCCGAGCGACGGATGACGCCAGCGCACAAGGGCCTCGGCGCTGCATAATATAGGCGTGTCCGGTCGCACATCAAACTTGGGCTGATAATAAACCTGAAACTGTTTTTCCCGAATCGCCCGCGGGAATTCCTCGATCAGCTGTTCCTCAAGAAGCTCTGCCTCATATAAGGAATCATCATATATGCCGATGGCGTGCGTAAAGCTGCCTTTTACGGTATCCGCCGCGATTTTCGCGCGGTCAAAGCGGCGCTCGATATCAAGGGTTTTGTCCGCGTTTGCGTAAACGCCCATCCGGATCCGGACGCGGTTTTCACTTTGTCCGGCTTCCGTGCTGTTCATCTGAACCGACACCGCCTCAAGCAGCGAATCGTAATCCGTGCGGTGAGGGCAGTAGATCAGGAAAGTATCCGCCTCGCTGCGGCAGGCAATGCCGCCTGTTTCCTGCACGATCGTCAGCGTGCCCGCTCCGATGCGCCTGAGCAGGTCGTCGCCGTAGCTCTTGCCATAACGGTCGTTGATCGTATGAAAATGATTGATGTTCATCAGGATCGCGTCTGCCGGCGTGTCCAAATGATGGGTATCAAGCTGGACAGCATAACGGAAAAAGAAGTCTTTGTTATAAAGGCCTGTCAAATGATCCCGCTCCGTCCAGCGCAGAATATCGCGGTCCTCTGACAATTCCACGGTGCGGCGGATCCGAGCCAGAATGACCTCCGCTCGCGGATAGGGCTTGGGGATAAAGTCGATGGCGCCCAAGGCAAGACATTCCACCTCCGCGTTGCTGTCCGCTGTCATCACAATGACGGGAATACGCGCAAAACGAACGTCGGCCTTTACCTCGCGCAGCACATCCAGCCCGTGCAGATCCGGCAGATTCAAATCCAAAAGGATCAGACTCAGCGTCTCAAACTGCGAATGAAGGATCTCCTGCGCCCTCGCGCCAGTCTCTGCCGGTATGACCTCATAGGTGTCCTGCAGGATCATTTGCAAAAGCTGCTGATTGATAAACTCATCCTCCACCAGCAGGATCCTTCTTTTTTCAACGGAAGGGCGAAATCTTTCCTGTTGCTCCGGCATGGCTCTCTTGCCCCCTGCTTTTCTCTTTTCAAATGTCTGTCTGTTTCTTACCTCGCTCTGGCCCCTTTGCTTTTCAGCGCCTGCTTGTTTTCATACATCCGCTTATCGGCCTTCTCAAAAACTTCGTGGAAGCTTTCGTCGCTTTCCGGGTTGAAATCGGCGATGCCGGACGCCACCACCGCGTTGTTGGTGCCGATATTATCCTCGGAAGCGCGCCGCAGCTGATCCATGATCAACGCCCTGTTTTGATAGTTGCGGCCCCGAAGAATAACGACAAATTCATCTCCGCCCGTTCGGAATACGGGGCTGTGGTCAAAGAGATCGCAAATCATTTTGCATGCCGCCCGGATATAGTCGTCGCCCGCTTTATGCCCGAAGTTATCGTTGATGTACTTCAGCCCGTTGACATCGCAGACCACAACCGCAAAAGCTCCGGCTTCATGCCGCTGGATCGCCAGGTTGATCTCATTTTCCGAATGCAGGAAGGCGTTCTTGTTTTTCACGCCCGTCATGGCGTCGCTGTTGGCAATCGTTTTGATCTCCAGGTTCTGCTTATTCATGAAGGAATAATTGCTCAGCATGATCATCAGCGCAAAAACGAACATTCCGGTGGCCATGAGGATGGTGCGGGTGTCGGACTTTTCCAGTTCGCCCATCTGACCGGCGATGAACCGCTCGTCCGCAAGACGAACCGCGCTGCCGTCCATGGAGGCCAGATAATGCTGGCGAATATTCTCCATCATGTGATGATTGGCTTCCATCATGGACTGACGCATCCAAATCAGCGCGATGAACAGCACCAGCCCCAGAAGCACCACCCAGACGATCAGGGATTTGCCAAAGCGCTGGGCATGATCCCGCTGAAGAATACTGCGGAAGTAGAGGAAGCCCAGAACCGTCCAGATAATAAACAGGAAATAGGACTCCCTGGCCATCGAGCCCTCCGATACCAGGTTGGGAAGCAGCAGATACAGCAGATAGAAGACCATCAGCACCAGGCCGAGCCCCCCCGTCCACAGCTCCGCGCGATCGTTTCTTGCCTTCGCCAGCTTCCGGGCGCTTGCCGAAACCAGCGCGTAAATGATGGTTGCGCCGATTGTTGTGACGTCCACGATCCAGCCGATTGCCGTGCGCCCGAGGAACGGAATGGGCAGCGACAGGCAGGCGACCAGCAGAATGGCCTTGCCCGGAGCGCCATGCCGATTCAGCGCCGAAAACCTGGCAGGCAAAATCTGATCCTTTCCCAGGACGTAAAACAGGCGGCTGAGGGCGGTGGTATTGCCGATCAGACTGGTGACGATCAGCGCCAGCAGGGCGATCATCAGGATGCCCACGCCGAAATGGCCCATGTAGTGCTGGGCGGCGTAAAAGGCGGGCAGGGCTTTGAGGCCGTCCAGATTGCCAATGTCCCGGATATATTCCAGCCAGGAGCCGTATTCCGGAGGATAGGCCGATACGGACAGCAGCGTAATGAGGATATACAGCGCCGTGGTGGATACCACCGTGACCGTCAGGATGCGGAAAAACCGGCTGTGCTTAAAGCTGAACTCCTCAGACAGATGGGATATATTCTCAAAGCCAATGAAGGCCCAGGGGGAAATGACGGCGATCCTGACGATCTGGGAAATGACGCTGCTTTCGGGCACGTAAGCTGGATTCATGGAGACGTCCAGCCGCAGGAAAGCGCCGATAAACACCACGGTGATGCCCAGCACAAAGACGACGGCCAGGATCACCATCAGCCGCGCGGCGGCGCGCTTGCGCGTCATCAGGAAAACCGTGGTGAGGGCGATGGCCGCCAGAGAAAGCAAGGCTTCGCCAAGGTAAACCTCATAGCCGAAAAGCGTATACAGGCCCCCGAAGCGGAAAATATCCCCCCAAAAATACCGCGCAAAGAGGGGCAGCGACGTGGCGTTTGCCCAGAGAATCGCCAGATAGGTCATGGCAAGGAACCACGCGGTCAAAAAGCCATGGTCATAGCCGAACTGCTCCTTGGCAAAGGTATACACGCCGCCCGCTTCCGGATAGCACTGCATCATATAAGCATAGTTCCGGCTGATGATCAGCATGGCCGCCGCTCCCAGCAGGAGACCGAGCACGCTGCCCATGATGCCGGCCTGTGAAAGGTAGGTGCTGCTGGTGACC
>JAFUDW010000010.1 GCA_017464225.1 Clostridia bacterium
TGAAACCCGGATCGACCACCGCAGCTACGAGGCCCAGGGCATTGAGCAAATCCCCACGGTACATGAAGGGCCGCTGGTACAAAAGATGGAGAAACGGGGCATCCGCACACAGAAAGGCGACCTGAACCGTTGGATCAGGGCCACGAATCGCCTGATTGCCAGCATCAAAAAGAAGCTGAAATCCTTGGTTGAATGGATCGCCGCTGTGAAGGAAGAATTGGCGAAAGCCAAGGAGCCTGATCTTGCCGATCTGCTGATCCAGTATCACGAAATGCGCAACGCCGGGGCCTGGAGCCAGAAAGCCAAGATCGGTAACCTGAAAAAGTTTGTGGATGCCTTCCATTTCCTGAAGGATAACCAGATTTTCACCGTGGAGGAATTGGAGCGACAGACCCACGAATTATCTGCTTCCGTGGATGATCTTGTGGCCCAATCCAAGGTCAATACAGCCCGGATCAAGCAGCTTGACAGCATGATCACCTTTGCCGAACACATCCGTCGCATTCAGCCCATCATCGACCAGATGAACGCCATTCATTGGAAAGGCAACCGGGAAAAGTTCCGGGCCGCCCATCAGCAGGAAATCGATCTGTACTATACTTCCCAGCGCATCCTGAAGGAGAAGCACGGCGTGAAGAAGATCGACATTCCCAGTTGGAAAAAAGAACAGGCTGATCTTCGACATAAGGAAGAAGAACAGTCTGCGCAGTATAAGTCCCTACGGGAAAAACTGGATCAGATGCTGAACGTGAAATACTGGGTGGAAACTGCCAAGCATGAGGAGGCAATGAAACAAAAGGTAAAGATTCAAAACCATCCTCCCTGTCCATTTTTTCTGTGCTTACAGCACGCTCATCTGGTAAATGGTGATGTTCTGGAATTCAACGGTGACTTCGCCCAGGTTGGCGGTGGCTTCGGAGCCGAACTGGAAGAGCAGCTCGAAGTTCATATCCATGATGAAGGTATCGGTGGTAGCGAAGCGGAAGGTCTGGAATTCCTGGGTCAGGGACATTCCTTCGGCAAAGCGGGGGTCCCAGCCGCCCATGGGGTTCAGGAACACGCCGCAGCTTACGTCCTTGTCCGCCTTGGCGGTGATCTCCACGATGTAATAGCTGTCGGCAGCCAGGGTCAGGGGATTTGAGCCAAAGCCACAGATCAGCTTGTTGTGCCAGTCTACGGTGCCGCCATTGTCGATGCGGTAGAAGAAGCTGCCGTCCTCCGTCCAGATGGTGCCCACGCCGCGCTCGTTATCCTCGTCGGTGCCGTTGAAGGTCTGCCAGGGATAGGCGGGGTTTTCAGCATTGGCGGTATTGGGGCCGAAGGGCATGAAGGCTTCGATGGTCTTGATGGTTTCCTTGTCGCCCTCCACCTTGCCGAATTCCACGTTGCTGATGGTGATGGTGTTGTTGGTCACGCCTTCCGGTGCGTTGCCGATCTGCAGGCGGATCACGGGATCATCCACGTCCGCTTCCGCAGTGAACACGGCGGAAACGACCACATCTTCACCCGCCGCGGCGCTCAGGCCGTTGAAGTTGGCCCGGCATTCCCAGCTGCGGGCATCGCTTTCCACCAGACATTCGCCGCTCTGGCCGTTTGCGGCGTTCACGGTGAAGCTGTAATAATACTTCTGGCCCTTTTCGATGGTCAGGCCGCCCAGACCGATGTTGGCCTTGATGCTCCACACGCCGCCCTCGGCGGGGTAATTGTCGATGGTCACTTTCGCAGTACCGTCAAAGGTCACAGCTGCATTCGCGCCGTCGCCCGCATCGACCGTCACGCCGCCTGTGGTCAGATCGGCGGTATAGACGGGCACCTGATGCTCTTCGCCGGAAATCTCATACAGCTCAATCTTGTCGATGGTCACGGTGAAATCTTCGGGAGTGGTATCGGCAGCGTTGTCCGGGTTGGGAGTGATTTTGCCCAGGTTAAAGAGCAGTTCCGCGCTGCCTTCCCCGGCGGAGGTGAAGTTCAGCTCGATGGGGGCGATATTCTCTTCGATCCGCGCGTTCCACACAGCGCCGAAGGTTTCCCAGCCCTCCGCATTTTCATCACGGGCGATGAAATGGGCGTAGGTGGGCTTGGTGGATTTGGCCCAAATCTTGATCTTATAATCAGCGGCCTTCAGGGCGTAGCCGGCCTTGGCCAGCTGCACGTCCCCATCCCCATTGCCGGGGTTGGCGATCTCGATCACGTACGCGCCGGATTTGAGGGACGCCGCAGCGGAAGCGGCTTCGCCGATCCTGGCTTCCCAGCCGTGATTATCGGTCACCGCGACGGTGCTGAAATCAAAGGCTTTATACACCGTTTCTTCGCTCTTTTTCTTGGTGACGGTCAGGGTGGCATAGGCTTCGGCCACGTTGCCGTCCTTGTCGGTCACTGAATAGATGAGTTCATATTCACCCGCGGTTTCCGGGGTGGCTTTGCCGTTGCGGAAGGAAAGCTCCGGCATGGCTTCCACGGTGATCATGTCGGTCAGGTCGCCGTCCTCCGGGTCGGAGGCGGTGAGGCCCGCCAGGGCGTCAAATTCGGTGCCCGCTTCCACGGTCTGGTCCGCTTCGCCAGTAATGGCGGGGCCATTATCGGCAAGAGCAGCGGGGGCAAAGCAGCTAAGCGTCAGAATCAGCGCCAGCATGAGCGCGATGATAGATTTCTTCATGTTCGTTTCCTCCCCTTATTGCGCGATATAGCGGTCATAGGCGTCCTGATAGACCTTCTGGATGCCCGCCAGGTTCACTTTGCCGTTCAGATCGTTCTGGAAGCTCTGCCAGGCCGCGTCGGATACGCCGCCCTTCATGAGCCAGGTGATCAGGTTGGTGCGGATATGGTCTGGAACACCTTGCCCGCTTTCTTGTGTTTCATGGCGTTCAGAGCCAGGGACACGATGATGGGCAGCGGGAAGCCGATGATGAAGCCGATGATACACAACAGGAACGTGTTTTTCATCAGGGGCCAGAACTGCACGTCGTTGAAGAACCGGGTGAAGTTCTCAAAGCCCACCCAAATCGTTTCGCTGGACAGGATCTTGTCGCCGGGCATGAAATCCTGGAACGCGATCAGTACACCATAGATGGGCAGGTAGTTGAACAGGAACACCACCAGCACCGCCGGCAGGATCATGGCCAGATAGGGGGAGTTCTCCCGGAAATCCCGCAGCCGCTTTTTCAGGCTCGGTTTTTCCTTCTTTTGCCGCACGCCCGCGGCAGGCAGTCGTTTTGCGCCTTGCATGATTGTCCTCCTCGCTTACAGCGTTTCATGGATGCAGAATGTGAAACCGTTGGATGGGTATGACCGGCGATTGCCTCCCTTCCGCATTACGGGCAGCTTCCTTTGGGTTTACAGGAATCGCTGTCGGGTTTTACAGGTTCTTTCGTCGCGCTGTCGGATTGGTTTTTTGGGTATACGTGTTTTTCATTTGCATTTTACATTATGTTTTACATTTTGTCAATATGTAAATTTTATTTTTGTGCAATTTGTTTGATATTTTCTTAATTTCCACATTTTACACGGTGCAAAGGTCGTGATTTATTCTTTGAAGTTTACATTTTGTAAACTTGATCATCTGCTTTTTTTCTGATATAATGCAAACGAAAAAGCAACAGAAAGGCGGATGCGCCATGCCCGGCAAACGAGTCACCATGCAGGATATTGCCGATGCCTGCGGCCTGTCCCGAAACACGGTATCCAAGGCGTTCAACGGGCGGGGTGCGGTACCCGCCGCCACGAGGGCGCTGATCCTCAAAAAAGCGGAGGAACTGGGCTACGGCTTTCCCTCCGCTGAAAAAGCGCCCCGTTCCCAGGGCGAAGAAAAAACCATCGCGCTGCTCACCTGCAATCTGCCGGTGGACTATCATTTCGGCACGTATTTTACCACGGCCTTCACCGATCAGATCAGCCGGTCCGGCTACACGCTGAAGCTGTTTGAAATTTCCCGGGAGGAGCTGCGGCAGAAGAAGCTGCCGCCCCAGCTGATCCCCGGCCAGATCGCCGGGATGGTGGGCATTGAAATGTTCGACGCGGATTACCTGGATATGCTCTGCGGTCTGAAAATCCCCACCATCATGATCGACAGTCCCATTGAAACCTCACAGAAATTGATGGCTTGTGATTTTGTAACGATGGAGAACGCCAACGCCATCGTGTCTCTGACCCAGGGATTGGCATCTGCCGGGGCAAAGTCCATTGGCTTTGTAGGCGACAAAAATCATTGCGGCAGCTTTAACGAACGGTGGGGCGGGTTTGTTTTGGGCCTCACGCAGGCGGGACTGCCCGTTCAGGAGGAAATCTGCATATTGGCAGAGGACAAATCCCCCTACAACGATCCAGATTGGCTGATCAGGCAATTGAACGCCATGCCCTTCCTGCCGGACGCCTTCGTCTGTGCCAATGATTATCTGGCCATCCACCTGATGAGCGCACTAAAAAAGAAAGGCCTGTCCATTCCCAGGGATATCATGGTCACCGGCTTTGACGGCACCTCACAATCCGCTTTGGTGGACCCGGCCCTGACCACCGTGCAAATTCCCAGCCTGGAAATCGGCCGGATGGCAGCGGATATTCTGCTGGCCCGCATCCGCAATCCTGAAATGCCCTATCATTGGACCCACGTAAAAACAACCCCTGTCTGGCGGGAAAGCACACGAGGGCAAGGCTGATTCTCACTATAAAATAGTATCCTATTCCCGAATCTTGAAAAAAGAAAACAGCAAAGAGCCAATCTCTTCATTATGGCTCTATGCTGTCGGTATCTCTTTTGTATTTATTCTTGATAAAGTCTTAAATTACCCTTGACAATCTCTGTCTTAAATGTAAAACTTTACAATATATTATTAACAATTACGTTGCATTTTGGCACAGCTTCCGTTACAATAGAAAATGTGAACGTATATTGAAGGAGGAGTGGCTGTGGTTGATATCCTGAAAAGCCTGGCGGGCAACCTGGCGGACGTGCTGGTATACGGCGCCATCGCTGTGATCACCGTGGTCGGCTTCGTGAAGTGCATATTTCCCAGCCGGAGCTGTGCGAGGCTCCTGCGCCGCGCCGTGCGCAGGCTGGAGGTCATGACCCTTCGGGACGGCAGCACCCCGGTGTGGCAGGATCCGCTTTTCCTGGGCAAATCCATGCAGACGGCCTGGCGGCGTTTCCTGGTGAACGCCGAGCAGCTGGACAGCCGGGGCATTAACTGCGATGTGGAGGATTATATCAACGACGATACCGTGATTTACGCCCACAGCCATACCCAATTGGGCGACGTGATCCCCGGCATCCTGACATCGCTGGGCATCCTGGGCACCTTTATCGGCCTGGTGCGCGGCCTGGGCGCGCTGAATCTGTCCAGCGCCGAGGATACCATGCGCGGCATATCCGATATGATCAGCGGCATGAACTTCGCCTTTGGCACCTCCATCGCCGGCTGCGCCTGCTCGCTTTTGTTCAATATCCTGAACCGCGCGGGCATCGGCTCGGCCCAGCGGGCTATCGACGCCTTTTATGAGGCTTTTACCGAGTTTGTCATGCAGCGCCCCCTCAGCGATAACGTGCAGGCCATTTGCCAGCAGGAGGATCAGGCGGCCTTCCTGCGCCACGCCGTGGGCGAAATCAACAAGAGCATCACCGAGGGCGTGCAGAGCGCCGTCCACGCGGGCATGGCGCCCATAACGCAGAGCGTCAGCCGCTTCATCGCCGCCGAAACTCAGGCGCAGCTGGAAGGGCTGGATCACATTGTGGACAGCTTTGTGGAGCGCATGAACGGCGCCCTGAACGGGCAGCTGCTCCGATTGGGGCAGACGCTGTCCGGCATCAACCAGGCCCAACAGATGGACAGAGACGCACTGAACAATTCCATGGACGCCGCCATGCACATCCTGGGCGGCATGCAGGAAATGACCGGCTTGATGCAGAACATCAGCGCGCGCTTTGAGCAGTACGCCGGCGAGCTTTCCATGGCCCAGCAGGATCAGCAGGCGTTTGCCGGACAGACCGCCGGGCTGATCTCCTCCATGCACAGCGCCGCGCAGGAGCAGATGGATTATATCAACGCCCTGCGGGCCGCCCATGACGATCTGCAGGCCGGCATGCAGGAGTACGCCAATTGGTCGGGCCGGGTGCTGGAGGCCGTGCATCAGCAGTCCCAGGATACGGGGCTGGCGGCGCAAAACGTCAGCGACGCCATGCGCGACAGCAGCCGTGTCCTCAGCGAAAGCTATTCCACCTTTGTGGAAAGCGTAAGCAACGGTCTGGGCCGCACCATGGGACTCTTTGAAAAGAACATGCATGGCGTGGTTTCGCTGCTGGACGACAAGCTTGCCAGCATTGAAAAGACCGCCAAGGCCGCGCAGAACAGCTACAATATGAAAAATGAGCAGCTCAGCGAGGGGACCGACGGTCTGCTGCAGGCGCTGTCGCGGCTGCAGCGCGCGCTCAATGATATGACCCGCTGCGTCAGCGACGCGGCGGAGACCGTAAACGCGGACCGGGACGCGGCGGAAGGAGCCTGAAATGAGCGGGCGTCAGTATAAAATGCAGCGTCACCGGGCGGGAGACGGCGGCACGCATTGGATATCCTATTCGGATATGATGGCGTCGTTGCTGCTGATCTTTATCCTGGCCATCGTGCTGAGCATCTATAATTATTACCAGCTGCTGGAAACAAAAACCCGGGAGCTGGGGGAACAGCAAGCGCAATTGGACGCCGCGCAAATCACCTTGGCCCAACAGGAAAAGGATCTGGAGACCACCCGGGTGCAGCTGATGGGCAAGGAGGAAGAGCTGTCGGTGATCCAGATCCAGCTGGATACCAAGGAGCAGGATCTGAACGCCGCTACGCTCAAGCTCAGCGAACGCGAGGAAGAAAACGAACGCCTGCTTGCCCAGATCGTGCTCAAGGAGGCTGATCTGGCCGACCAGCAGAACAGGATAGACGCCCTGCAATTGATCCTGGCTGAGCAGGAGAAGGAGCTGAGCGGCTACCAGGTGCAGATCGCCGATCTGCTGGGCGTGCGCACGCGCATCGTGGAGGATCTGCGGAACGCTCTGGCCCGGGCCAATATATCGGCTACCGTCGATCCCAATACCGGCGATATCGTGCTGGACAGCACGCTGATGTACGAAACCAACAGCGCCGTGATCCGGGCGGAGGGCCTGGCCCAGCTCGATCGGCTGATCCCCATCTATCTCAACGTGCTGCTCAGCGATGAGTACAGGGATTATGTGGCCGAGATCATGATCGAGGGGCATACCGATTCCACCGGCCGCTATGAGCGCAACCTGGAGCTTTCCCAGGAGCGTGCGCTGAATGTGGCAAAATACTGCATGAGCATGCCAGGGCTCACCGAGCGGCAGAAAGAGCTGCTCAAAAAGATCGTCACAGCCCAGGGGCGCGCCGATTCTGACCTGGTTTATAATGCCGACGGTACCGAAAACCAGGATCGCAGCCGGCGGGTGGAAATCAAATTCCGCCTGAAGGATACCGAAATGATAGAACGGATGGGGGAGATCCTGTCCACACTGGAGTGAATCTGACCATGAAGTACGCTGCCATTTTTATGATCGTCCTCGTGCTGGCGGGCCTGGCGCTGGGCGTGTATACCTATGCCAACGCCCGGCTCACCGTCACAGCCGTATCCATGAACGCCGCGCAGGGCGTTGAGAAGGCCCAGGATTTTGCCGCCCTGCAGAGCGCTATGGATCAAAACGCGCTGATGGGGACAGCCTATACCGAAAGCCTGTCCGGGAGCGGACTGGATTACGTGTTTGAAACCTATACGTTTCGCTTGAAAAACAGCGGACTGATCGGCGCCGAAATGGTGGAGATCGAGCCCATTCCGCTGGAGGGGGACGCCCTGAGCTATACCACGCTGGACGCCGCGCAGGTCAACGCCAATCTGATCGTTCCCGCCCGGCAGGAGCGGGACGCCTGGTGCGTCGTGCTGCGGAGCGCGGGCCAGGACGAGCTGCTCCGCTATCAGCGCAAATTCCGCGTTACCTATTATATATGGGGCATGGCGAAAACCATGACGGTGGGATATCGATAACGGAAAGCGAGCTTCCCGATGGGAGGCTCTTTTATTATGCGGTAATTTCGCCTGTTTTGCCCAAATCCTTCGCACCCTTTCCGGCCTTTTTCATAGCATGAAAGTGTAAACCGCGCAAGCGGAATCCCGCGGTCACGCCGCGGAAAACAAGGAGGCAGGAAAGATGTCCTTTTATTCCTATAAGAATGCCGACCCTGTCAACAGCCCCGGAGAGATTTCGGGAAACGCGCTGGACGGCCTGAATGAAAAGGTGTGCATCCAGGTGCAGCGGGTGTACGACAGCTGCCTGCAGCAGGAGCAGCTGGATAACCGGGATATCACCATTACCAGCTATGCCCAGGTGGTCAACAACTGCGCAGGCGGCGATACCACTGTGCCGCCCACTGCGCCCGTGCCGCCCATCCAGTTTGAAAGCTGCCGCTCCAGCGCGGCCGATATCGACGTATCCAATCTGACGGTGGAGCGCCTGGCTGACCGTCCCTGCTTTGCCCGGGTGCGCGGATATATCGATATCCCCATCGATATCCTGTTTACCGATTCCAGGTGCGTTGAATACATCGGCAAGGGCACTGTCCGGGTGACAAAGGATGTGTTGCTTTCGGTGCCCGATGATTCCATTGTGCCCTACTCGCTGGAGGGCCTGGCCAGCGCTATCTGCGTATCCGGCAGCTATTTGGGCGATAACGTATTCCGTATGACGATCTGCGTGTCCATCATCCTTAAGGTGCTGGCGCGGGTGGAGATCCTGATCCCTAGCTACGGCTTCTGCTCCATTCCGCCCTGCGAGGAGTTTGCCGACAACGTGTGCGACGAGTTCTTCTCCCTGCCTTTGTTCCCGCCTCTCAACCTGTGCGAAAACGGAACGGTGGCCGGGGATACTCAGACCGGCGGCTGCAATCGCTGCCATCGCGGCGGTTGCAGCTCCTGTGGAAACTGAACGAAAACATGGGCCGGAGGGGCACAAATTGCCCCTTCGGCGGATTTTGGTGAAAAAAAGAATCGATCCAAAGCAGGATGATCTTCGCAAAAACAGACAGGTTTTGTAGCAACAGATGATAAAAACCACAAGATATGCTAAAGAATACGAACGATCATAATTAATCGTCAAAATAAAGTTCGTGCTTTCAAAAAAGACTCAAAAAAAGTGAAAAAAACTTGAAAAAAGGTGTTGACAAAAGGGTGCGGGGTGTGGTATATTAATTGAGCGCTAAGGAGAGCGGGAGAAAATGGGAGCTTCGGCGAACAGAAAAGCCAACTATCTTGAGATGAGAGGGGACCTTGAAAACGATACAGGAAAATGGAAGCGAAAA
>JAFUDW010000115.1 GCA_017464225.1 Clostridia bacterium
TGATCGCGTATTTCCGGTGCGCTCTTTGCGACAACCCCTACTTCAATCAACTGCGGGAAATTGCTGGAAAGAACACGCAAGCAACATCTGCCGCTGGCGGGTCTGGGGGCTTCGAGCGCCCGGAAAACCTTCCCGAGGGGACCGCAGCGCTTGGAAAATGCCCCCGTGCGGGCATTTTCAGCGAGGGCGGGTTGGCAGACCCCGGACTGGTTTTCAGCGAGAAGCGGGCCGGAAGGCCCCGGATCGCGGAGGCCCTTATCGTCCCCCTCCCCGCTTTCGCACAAATCACATCTCCACCCGAATGGAGGCATGGCCGGTCAGCTCGCGGGTGCGCGCGTCCGGCTGGCCTACTCCGGCGTAGAACACGGGGGTTCCCTCGCTGACCAGCGCGCCGCTTTCATCCACCACCAGCAGGCTGCGGGCGGTTACCGGCAGCGTGACCCGCACGGTCTGGCCCGCGGGCACGCGCACGCGCTGAAACGCCACCAGTCGGGGATGGGCGGGCGCGTTGGGGCTGCCCTCGTTCTGGCAATACACCTGGGCTATCTCGTCGGTATCCGTCTTTCCGTCATTGCGCAGGGTGATCTCCACCTCCACGCCGCCCTCCGTTTTCCGGGCAGCGGCAGCCACCGCCGATACGTCGCCGTAGGTGAGGCCGTAGCCAAATGGATACAGCGGCTTGCCCGCAAAATAGCGATAGGTGCGGTTGCGCATGGAATAATCGGTGAACTCGTGCATTTCGCTCAGCTGCCCGTTATGGTAGAAGGTCACCGGCAGCTTGCCGCTGAAAGACTCCCTGCCCAGCAGCAGATCGGCGATCACCTTGCCGCCCTGAGCGCCGGGATACCAGGCCATGACCACGGCGTCAGCGGCTTCCCCGGCCTCAGCCAGATCAATGGCGCTGCCCGCCATGAGCACGATCACCGTAGGCTTGCCCACCTTGAGCACGGCGTCCATCAGCCTGCGCTGGGGATCGGGCAGCAACAGGCTGCGCTTATCATCCGAGCCGTAGGGATTGCCGGTATCGCCTTCTTCGCCCTCCATGGTCTCATCCATACCCACCACCAGCACCACAGCGTCGCTGTTTTCGGCCACAGCCAGCGCTTCGGCCAGGCGGTCGTCCTTGCAGGCGCTCAGGTTTTCACTGTCATCCAGGTACAGATGGCTGCCCACGCTGCACAGCACCCGGGCGCGGCCCTGGAAGGCATCCTGGATGCCCTCCTGCACCGTGATATAGCGGCTGGCCGTGCCATGGTAATTGCCCATCAGCGCCCGGCGGCTATCGGCGTTGGGGCCGATCACGCCAATGGTTTTGATTTTATCCGCATCCAGGGGCAGCATGCCGTTGTTTTTCAGCAGCACACAGGATTTATACCCGGCCTCCCGGGCTTTTTTCAGGTGCTCCTCGCATTCCACCACGGTATAGGGAATGCTGTCGTACTCGTTGCCCTCGCCCATGATACCCAGCATATAGCGGGTGGTGAACAGGTGCACGGCGGCGCGGCGCACGGTTTCGGGCGATGTCAGGCCCATCTGCACGGCGGCAACCAGCTTATTATCATAGGTGCAGCCGCAGTTCAGATCGCAGCCGGTATTGACGGCCAGGGCGGCGGACTGCACCTCGTTTTCGGTCACATGATGACCGGTATGGAAATCGCGGATGGCCCAGCAATCGGACACAAAATGCCCCTCAAAGCCCCATTCCTTCAGCTTTTCCATCAGCCTGGGGCTGGCGCAGCAGGGCTCGCCGTTGGTACGGTTATACGCGCCCATGACGGACTCCACCCCGGCCTCCTTTACCAGCGCTTCAAAGGCCGGCAGGTAAGTTTCGTTCATGTCCTTTTCGCTGGCCACGGCGTCAAACTCATGGCGCAGCTTTTCAGGGCCGCTGTGCACGGCAAAGTGCTTGGCGCAGGCGGCGGCCTTCAAATGCTCGCCGTCGCCCTGGAGCCCGCGGACGTAAGCCTTGCCCATCTCAGCGGTGAGCGTGGGATCCTCGCCGAAGGTTTCCTGGCCGCGGCCCCAGCGGGGATCGCGGAAGATATTGATGTTGGGCGACCAAAACGTGAGCCCCTTATAGATATCGCGGTCGCCGTGCGCGCTGGCGGCGTTATACTTGGCCCGGCCCTCAGTAGCCGATATATCGCCCAGCGCCTCCGCCAGCTCAGTATCAAAGGTAGCGGCCATACCGATGGCCTGGGGATACATGGTGGCAGCGCCGGCTCTGGCTACGCCGTGCAGCGCTTCATTCCACCAGTTATAGGCGGGCACGCCCAGCCGCTCAATGGCCGGCGCCCGGTAGCTGAGCTGCTCACAGGCTTCCTCTATGGTCATCTGACTGACCAGCGCTTCGGCCTTTTTGCGGGCTTCTTCTCGGTTCATCATGCAGATCTCCTTTTATATGCAAATTGAAAGTGGAAGAGGAAAAGAACGCGCTTTCTTTTAGGGAAAAGAAAGCCGCAAAGAAAACAGCGCCGCTTCCCCCTTACCTGATCTGCGGGAATACGTCCTTCAGCGCGGGATAGATCCTGCGGAACTTGGCGTACTGCGCCTCATAGCGGGCGGCGATCTCCGGATCGGGCTCCACCACTGCCTTGACCTTGACCAGCGCGTCGGCGCAGGCCGCCACGCTCTCATACGCGCCGCAGCCCACCATGGCCAGCATGGCGCCGCCGTAGCCCGGGCCCTCTTCGGCCACGGCGATCTCGATGGGCAGGTTCAATACATTAGCCATGATCTGCCGCCACAGGGGCGATTTGCCGCCGCCGCCGCAGAGCTTGCTGGACTTGATGGGGATATTGAGCGCCTTGGCGATCTCATAGCTGTCGCGCATGGCGAAGGCCACGCCCTCCAGCACCGCCTGTACGATATCCGCGCGCCGGGTATCCATGGAAAGACCGATAAAGGTTCCGCGGGCGTTCACATCGTTGATGGGGCTGCGCTCGCCCATCAGATAGGGCAGGAAGAACACGGGATTGCGGCCCAGGCGGTCAGCGGTGATATCCTTCTGCTCGCCCGCGTAATCCTTCGTCTGCAGGATCTCGTCGCACAGCCATTTATTGCAGCTGGCGGCGGAAAGCACCACGCCCATCAGATGATAATGCCCGTTGGCATGGGCGAAGGAATGCAGCGCGTTATAGGGATCAACGCCAAATTTGTCGCTGGCGATGAAAATGGTGCCGCTAGTGCCCAGGGAAATATTGCAGCTGCCATCCTTCACGGTGCCGGTGCCCACAGCGGCGGCGGCGTTGTCGCCCGCGCCCGCAATCACCTTGACGCCCTGGGGCAGCCCCCATTCCGCCGCGATCCCGGGCACGACCTCGCCCACCACCTCGTAGCTTTCGTACAGGGCGGGCAGCTGCTCCTCGCGCACCTGGCAGATTTCCAGCATTTCCGGGCTCCAGCGCTTATGCTCCACGTCCAGCAGCAGGATGCCGCTGGCGTCGCTGTAATCGCAGCAGTGCACGCCGGTGAACTTATAATTGATGTAATCCTTGGGCAGCATGATCTTTGCGATGCGGGCAAAGTTTTCCGGCTCGTTTTCCCGCATCCAGAGCAGCTTGGGCGCGGTGAATCCCGCGAAAGCGATATTGGCGGTATACTCGGAAATCTTCTTTTTGCCGATGGTCTCGTTCAGGTACGCCACCTGCTTTTCGGTGCGGCCGTCGTTCCACAGGATGGTGGGGCGGATCACGTTGTCCTTTTCGTCCAGCACCACCAGGCCGTGCATTTGGCCGCCGCAGCCGATGCCCGCCACCTGCGCGGCGTCAAAGCCCCGCAGCAGCTCATGAATGCCCTCGGTGCAGGCCCGCCACCATTCAGCGGGCTCCTGCTCGCACCAGCCGGGCGCCGGGAAGATCAGCGGATATTCCTTTGAGACGGTGTTCAGGATCTTGCCTTCGCCGTCCACCAGAAGCATTTTGACGGCGGACGTACCCAGATCGATACCGATATACAGCTTGTTGCTCATGAATTCAAAACCTCCTTGTTTGGTTTAACGCTTTCAGGTGTTTCCATTATAACAAAGTTTTACAGGCACGGCAATACGCCATTAAGTGATATTTATCCTGATGGCGGTCATTTTTTGCATTTGCGTTTCGTCAGCAGCAAATGGCATTTGCGCCGCTTTGACCGGGGCGACCAAGCTGGTCAGTTTGAGCAGCCATAGAAAACAGAATTGTCAATGCTTGTCACGCCTGCTTACACATTCACGCTTGTAATAGTTTTTCCCCAGGGAGCGGTAGAATAATTTTTCATTCTTCCCGTTCCCGTAATATTCAGCACGCCCTGATCATCCAGCGTCCAGGGAAGTTTATAATATTCGCCGCAAGTGCCGCTATTTATGATTTCCGCCCGTACATTTATAGCAAGCAACAAGCCCAGGCACAGCGCCACGATCATTATCAGCTTTTTCATTGTTCCACACTCTCCTTGGTGATCTGTGGAATCTCACATTTACTTTATACATGATCTAGTCGATTTCATTATAGTCTATTTAATGATTATAAATATAAAGACCTCCCATTACAATCGTAGAAGTAAGGAAGGGAGGGAGAAAGGGCAGTAATCACTTACGAGCCGTTTTGCCGGACGCTCCGCGCGTTGGGATGAATCCATCTATACGCTGATCAACAAGCATCGCCTGTCCGCCTCCACTCTGGACAGGCTGCGTAAAAACAAGCCGCTGAACATCACCACCATCAACGATCTTTGCCGCATCCTGCAACGCTCCGTTGACCAGATCATGCAATATACACCTTCCGAGGAGGATCAGCCGATATAATTGGGTATGCTTGAATAACGCATATCTTTTTTTTATCGCTATTCTTCCAACCCCACCATTGTATTTTTCACGTGTCGCGCTATAATGATGGCCGGATCGGAAAATGGGCGTCTTCGCCCGGATTCCGGTTCATTTTTGCGCGAAAGGAAATGACTTGCTTTCATGAACCTGCTTCTGTCCACAGCCATCGCGCTGTTCGCCGGGCTGATGATGACCCGCGTATTCAAATATCTGCATCTCAAGTTCCCCGATGTCACGGCCTTTTTGATCGCTGGCGTGCTGGTGGGGCCCTTCGCCCTGGGCAAGCTGGGCGTCCAGGGCCTTGGCTTCGCTTCCATGGAGCAGCTGGACAGGGTCAGCTTCCTCAACAATGTGGCCCTGGGCTTTATCGCCTTTGATATCGGCAATGAGTTCCGCCTGGCCCAGCTGCGGCAGACCGGCAAGGCCGCCACCGTGATCGGCATCCTCCAGGCATTGGCCGCCACGGCGCTGGTGGACGCGGCCCTGATCGCCCTGCACTTCATTGTGGGGCCGGAGGTGCTGCCCCTGCCGGTGGCCATTACCCTAGGCGCCATCGCCAGCGCCACCGCCCCCGCCGCCACGCTGATGGTGGTGCGCCAATATAAGGCCAAGGGCCCGGTCACCAGCCTGCTGCTGCCCATCGTTGCCCTGGACGACGCCGTGGGCCTGGTGATCTTCGCCGTGTCCTTCGGCATTGCCGAGGCCATGGAGGGCGGCGCGCTAAACGTGGTATCGGTGATCATCAACCCGCTGATGGAGATCGCCTGCTCACTGGTCCTGGGCTCGCTGATGGGCGCGCTGCTGACCCTGCTGGAAAAAATCTTCTTCTCCAATTCCAACCGCCTGTCGCTGACCATTGCCTTCGTCATCATGACCATCGCCCTGGCCTCGGTGGAGATCCCGCTGGGCGGAGGCGTTGAAATCAGCTTTTCATCGCTGCTGGTGTGCATGATGCTGGGCACCATGTTCTGCAATCTCAGCGAATTCTCCGCCGACCTGATGAAGCGCAGCGAAAAATGGACGGCGCCGCTGTACGCCGTGTTCTTTGTGCTGTCGGGCGCTGAGCTTGATCTGACGGTATTCCGCTATCCGGTGATCATCCTGGTGGGCATCGTATACATCCTGGTGCGCTGCATGGGCAAGTACTTCGGCGCGCTCTTCAGCAGCACCATTATGCATTGCAGCGCCACCGTGCGTAAATACCTGGGCGTTACGCTGTTCCCCCAGGCCGGCGTGGCCCTGGGCATGGTGGTAACCGCCCAGGGGCTGGGCGGCGGCATGGGCGCGACCATCCGCAATATCATCCTGTTCAGCGTGCTGGTCTATGAGCTAATCGGCCCGCTGCTGACCAAAATGGCGCTGACCGCCGCGGGCGAAATCACCTCCGGCGCTTCCGACAAACAGAACCGCGCCCGTTTCGCGCAGCCCAAGCACAGCGCGTAAAACCGATCAAGCGCAGGCAAAAGCCTATTCATGCTGAACATTGATGAAAGGCGGACATCTGAAAGCAGCGATTTGTCGAGGGAGGGGAACGATAAGGGGCGCTGCCCCTTAAAAACCCTGCCAGGGTGGGGAGGCCCACCCTTGACCCGCCAGTTGCGGATGCTGCTTGTGTGCTCTAACCGGCAACTTCCCGCAATTGAGTAAAATGAGGTTGTCGCAAAGAGCGCACCGGAAATACGCGATCAACAAAAAACACGCAGACTCGAGCAAGCTCGGTCTGCGATTTTTGTATGATCGCTATGACGCTGTCGCGTCATTGACGTCGGCAAGCCGCCGTCATTTCCGGTGCGGGTGATGCATAGAAACTTTCGATATCAATCCCGAGTATGAGGTCGGCACGCGCAGCGGGCCGAGGATTGCGCAGCAATCCCGAAAAAGCAGGCTGACGGCTGATTGAGCTTGCTCAAATCAGACGACAGCTTGCTTTTTCTTTGGCCTCAGACGGCCTCTTTGCGATAACCTCAACAGCTAAACTGGCGGAAGTTGTTTGATAGTGTGCCAACCTTGCTCGCCAGGATGGAGTCCAGAGGCCCAAGCGGGCCTTTGGCGCAGAGGTTTGGAGGCCGCGGAGGCCTCCAACGTTCCCCCCATTTTCGATACGCCTTTTCAAGGTTTCCGCATCACGCGCTTACTTGCCAAACAATCCCTTTACCTTGTCCAGCACGCCGCCGGCGGCGATTTCGCCCAGCTTTGCCTTCAGGCCGTCGATTACCTGCTTGATCTGCTCGTCGGGCAAATCAACGCCCAGCTTCTTTTCCAACGTGCCCACGGGATCGGCCAGGAAAGCGGCCTTCAGGCTGTCGTCCACCTTGAGCTTTGCCAGCACGTCGCTGATTATTTTTTCAATATCCATATCGTTTTCCTCCTTGTTTGATAATGATCCTGTTTTTATTATACGCTTTTTCGGGGAATTCTGCAAACACCTTTTCGTTTGGCGGCTTTTGCGGTATAATAGAAATCGCAGTTTAGAACGCGTGGAGGTTTTTCGTGTCGGAGAAAAGCAAGTCGCTGATCGGCGGCATTTCTGTACTGGGTCTGGCGGGCATGATCTGCAAGGTTGTGGGCGTGCTGTACCGCATCCCGCTGGCCGATTATATCGGCGGCGAGGGCCTGGGCATATACTCTAAGGTATACACCGCCTATAATATGATGCTCACGCTCTTTACCGTGGGCATCCCCGTGGCCATATCGCGCATGGTGTCCCACTATATCACCCGCCGCGATCCGCGCAGCGCCCGCCGCGTGTTCGGCATCGCCGCGCCCGTCCTGGGCGTCATGGGCCTGCTGGGCACGCTGCTGCTGATCCTGGGCAGCGGCTATCTGAGTCAAAGAGTGGGCACGCCCGAAACCAGGCTTGGCTATATCGCCATCGCCCCCAGCGTGGCGCTGGTGTGCGTCATGAGCGCTTTCCGCGGCTATATGCAGGGCCATCGGCGCATGCTGCCCACAGCCGTCAGCCAGCTCATCGAGCAGGTGGGCAAGGTATTCGTAGCCCTGCCGCTGGCGGTGATCGGCATGAAACGCGGCGGCCCGGGCATGGGCGCCGCGGGCACGCTGCTTGGCACCAGCATGGCCGAAGCCGTAGCTCTGGCTTATATGGCTGTTACCAAAGCCCGGAGCCGGGCGGCTTTTGACGCTCTGCCGCAGGACGATGTGCCCGCCGAATCCCGCCGTGCCATCGGCAAACGGCTGGCGGCCATCTCCATTCCCATCACCCTGGGCGGCTGCATCGTGCCCCTGGCCAGCCTGATCGACAGCTTCATGATCACCCAGCTCATGGAGCGCGGCGGCATGGAAAGCGCCGAAGCGCTGGTGCGCTACGGCCTGTACAGCGGCATGGTGCTGACGCTGATCAACGTGCCCACCGCCCTGGCCATGGCCATGAGCACCAATCTGGTGCCCGATATCGCCAGCGGCATGGCCCGGGGCGATAAGGACTATGTGGCCCGGGAAAGCCGCACAGGCCTGCGCGTGGCCGCCGTGGTGGGCTTCCCCTGCTCCATCGGCATGAGCCTGCTGGCCCAGCCCATTCTGTACCTGTGTTACGGCTACTCGGGCCGCTATACTCCGGCACAGCTCAACGTGGCCGCCGAGCTGCTTACCGTCAGCGCCCTCACCATCGTGCTCTTTACCATGGTGCAGGCCACCAGCGGCATCCTGCAAGGAGCGGGCAAGCAGCGCATCCCCATGTACACGCTTTTGGCCGGCGTGATCTGCAAGGTGACGCTCAACTACACGCTGATCGGCATTCCTTCCATCAACATCCACGGCGCGCCCATCGCCAGCCTGGTATGCTACAGCGTCAGCATGATCCCCAACCTGTATTTTGTGTCCAAATACGCCGCAGGCCGCATCCCCTGGAGGGAGGTCGCGCTGCGCCCGCTGATGGCCGCCCTGCCCATGGGCGCGGCGGTCTGGGCGCTCTGGCGCTTCGTTTTCACCGACCGTTACCTGCACCTGGGAAGGGCAAAGCTGCTGCTGGCCGTGCTCGTATGCGTGGCCGCGGGCGTGGCCGTTTACGCCGTGCTGGCCGTGGCGGTAAAGGCCATCGAAAAAGAGGATATCCCGGCAAGGATCAGAAGAAAGATCTGGCGCTGACAAAATCCTTTCCGCACCCCGGTTTTGTCCGGGGGCGTTTTTTGCCCGGGGATTGCGCGTTCCCTTCTGCGATATTTTGCGGATTCCGGAAATTTCTCCTTGACAAACGCTCAAATATCGATATAATAGATTTTGTTCAATTAAATTTATTAAAATCATTAAGGAGGACGGCATCATGCGCATTTATGATTTTCAGGTCAAGGCTCAGGACGGCACGCAGGTTTCGCTGAATGATTACAAGGGCAAGGTGATCCTTGTGGTAAACACTGCCACCGGCTGCGGCTTCACCCCCCAGTATGAGCCCCTGCAGGCCATCTACGACGCCTGCCACGACCAGGGCCTGGAGATCCTGGACTTTCCCTGCAACCAGTTTGCCGGTCAGGCTCCGGGCAGCGACGAGGAGATCCATACCTTCTGCACCGGCCGCTTCGGCATCACCTTCCCCCAGTTCAGCAAAATCGATGTAAACGGTGAAAACGCCGATCCCCTGTTCAAATACCTGACCTCCAGTACCACCTTCGGCGGCTTTGGCGAGGGCAAAATGGCCGAGATCCTGAACCCCATCGTGGCCCAGATGGATCCCGATTACAAAAACAACGGCAACATCAAGTGGAACTTCACCAAGTTCCTGTTTGACCGCGAGGGCAATCTGGTGGCCCGCTATGAGCCCACCGACGATATGAACGCCCTGGCCGAGCAGATCAAGGCGCTGCTGTAATTTTCCATCGTGCAAGGGGCCGTCCGGAATGGGCGGCCTTTTTTGCGCGGCGGGCTTTGCGTCCTTCGTGTTTTTCCGTTTACAAACAATTGAAGTTATAGTATAATAATCGTTGATATTGACTGCGCAAAGGAGCGGGATCCCGTATGAAATGCCAATTCTGCAACTGCCCTGACAGCCGCGTGGTGGACTCCCGGCCCACCGAGGAAGGCGCCAGTATCCGCCGCCGCCGCGAGTGCACCAACTGCGGACGCCGGTTCACCACCTATGAAAAGGTGGAAATGCCCCAGCTGCTGGTGATCAAAAAGGATAATACCCGCGAGCTGTTTGACGCGCAGAAGATCCGCAACGGCATCATCCAGGCCTGTCACAAGCGGCCTGTGACCGCCGCCGATATTGAGCGCATCGTGGGCGCGGTGGAACAGATGGCCTATAACAGCCTGCAGGAGGAGATCACCACAAAGCAGATCGGCGAAATGGTGATGCAGTCCCTCCGTCAGCTGGACGAGGTGGCTTATGTGCGCTTCGCCTCGGTATATCGCCAGTTTACCGATATCCCCACCTTTATGCGGGAGCTGAGCCATATGCTGGATGAAGCCGGTCACAGCGCAAAAGGAGACTGATTGATGGAAAGAAAATTTATACTGAGCTGCGGCTCCACCGTTGATTTACCCTACAGCTATTGCGAAAGCCGCGATATTCCCGTGATTTTTTACACCTACGTGGTGGACGGCAAGGAATACGTGGACGATATGCTGCGCGATCCCGCCGCCCTGCCCAATTTTTACGGCATGCTGGCCGAGGGAAAGCTGCCCCACACCTCCCAGGTGAACACCGAAAGCTATATTGAGTTTTTTGACGGCCTGCTGCAAAAGGGCGACGTATTGCACATCGCCTTCGGTTCCGGCCTTTCGGGCAGCGCGCTGAACGCCAAAGCCGCCATGGAAGCCATCGCGCCCAAGTACCCCAACCGCACCATCCGCGTGGTGGACAGCCTGGCGGCCTCCAGCGGCCACGGCCTGCTGGTGGATTACGTTGCCGATATGCGCGACGCCGGCTGCTCCCTGGAGGAAGCGTATCAGTGGACGGAAGCGCACAAATTAAACATTAA
>JAFUDW010000011.1 GCA_017464225.1 Clostridia bacterium
AGCGTCATAGCGATCATACAGAAATACCCAGACCGAGCTTGCTCGAGTCTGGGTTATTTTTGTTGATCGCGTATTTCCGGTGTGCTCTTTGCGACAACCCCTTTTCAATCAACTGCGGGAAGTTGTCAGAAAGAGCACACAAGCAGCATCCGCAACTGGCGGGGTCTGGGGTGCAACTTGCACCCCAGCAGGGTTGATAAGGGGCAGCGCCCCTTAACGTCCCTTCGTTCTCTTTCCCATTCGGGGTTCGGTATGATATGACGTTTTCACCTCAGTCAAATTCATCCAGCGTCCAGCTGTCCCGCCAGTCCAGGATGCCCATGTCCCCTTCAAAACGGAAGGGCAGCCACACATATCGGGCCAGGGAGGTATTGATGCCGCTGTCCGGCGGCAGCAGCTTTTTCAATTCCGCCATCCGCGCTTTTTCTTCCGGGGATGGGTCGGGCGAAAAGCGGATGCGGAACCATTCGCTGTAATCCTCGTACTTGAGATCCATGAATGCCGGGGCCCAGCGGTCCGCCAGGGCGATATACAAATCTTTCTTCCCAGGCACCTTGAAAACAGATGTGATCTGGGAATGGTAAGAGGTGCGGCTCGCGTCCCCGGGATGGGGATCGCCTAGCACCCGATAGGGCCCGTGCCAGGTATCCGCCACGGCGATCTCGGAGGGATTGGGCAGATAGCCCGTAGTGCCCGAGGTCACCAGATAATGCTTGCCGCGCCGGATGAAATGCGCCGTGGCCTCCCGGACAAAGGGTGGCTGCGAGTGCGGAAAATGGGTGGAATAGTACCCGGTCACGCCGGTGTAGTCCTCGGTCAGATCGGCAATGATGGTTTCGGAATGCACCCGCTCAAAGAAATAATAGCCTTTTCCGTCTGATGCGGCGGCCAGGTCAAAATCCCCGGCGCTCATGCCAAGAGGGCGCAGGCCCTTTCGGATCATGGTATAAGGCCCCAAAATGCTGTCCGCTGTCAGAACGGTTTCTGTCTGTTCTCCGCTTTTTTCCATGATCTTGAGCCAGCAGACGTATTTTTTCGTCCGGCGGTTGTACAGAATATGGGGCCGGTCCATCATGCTGCCGGGATGCAGGGGAGAATGCCCGTCCGTTTCATCCGGCGGGATGATGACGCCGCAATCCTCCCAGTTGTATAAATCGGCGGAGCGGTAGCAGCGTACGCCCCAGTGCCAAATACCGTTTTTGCCGTCGGTCCTTTCCTTGTTTTCGCCATACCAGTAAAAGGTATCGTCCGCCTGCAAAATGCTGCCGCCGTGGGCCTGGATGGGCTTGCCATCGGTGTCCAGCCATTCCTGACCGGGATAAAACGCGCGATACATTCCGCTTCCCTCATTTCTTAACAAAGTTGCCGCCCGAATGACGCGGGCTGTGAAAATATTTTTTTCTTTACTCGCCCGAACGCGATTGCAGCAAACGCCCCACGTGGCGCGTCTCAAAGAACATATCCTTGTTGGCGATCACGATAACGGCGGCGGCCAGCGTGACCACGATGGTTTCCACGCATTTGGTCTCCGGCGTCATGGCGATTTTCTCCTGCATGAAATTGACGAACAGATGGAAGACCATGCAGGCCAGGATGCTGCGGTCGCTGACCAGATAGACCCAGGTGATGATAAAGCCCAGTGGGATGCCGCTGACAAAGAAATTGACCACATACAGGGGATTGACCATCAGTCCGGCCTGATAGGTACCCGGAATAAAGATCAGCGGCAGGTGCCACAGGGACCACAGCGCCCCAAAGATCATGGATTCCCAGAACCAGTTCATGTATTCGCCGATGGAATCCTCGCAATATCCCTTCCAGCCCACCTCCTCAATAATGGAGGCAAACAGGATGGTCAGCAGCGCGCTGCCCACCCCAACGCCGGTAAAGGAAAAATCCTCCGTCCAGGAAAACTGATGGAGCGACTGGCCAAAGGCCAGAGACAGAAGGATGGAACAAACCACGATCCCGGCAAACACCAGCACCGCCAGGAAAACGTTCAGCCACTTCACTTTATAGAATCCGATCAGCTTGTTTTTTAAGTCCCGTTTCAGGGCGTCGGATCCGGACAGGAGTACGAACAGGGTGGATACAACGGCCGGCGCGATGAGGCCCACGGCCATCAGCATGACGCCCAGGTTTTCCGGAACAAAAATGGCCGGGATCCAGAAGATCCAGGTGAAGAGATACGCCATGAAAAAGAATTTGACGGGCTTGTATTTGTAGGTATCCTGCCGATGCGCGCGCATGTTATTGTTCCTCCTTGACCGTTTGGGGCGGCGTTGCCATCGCCATGCCCCAATATTCACCTGGAGAAGACGCCGTTACGTCCGGCTGCGGAATCGGGACAGGGATGAAATCCCCCGCGTTTTTCATTTGCGTATATCCTATCGGATCAGCTGCCGGATCAATTCCATGGTCCCGGGCGCGGCGCCCAGCAGCTTTTCGGCCATGTCGATATACACGTCCACATCCTCCGGGGTGAAGCCGCCCTCGCTGAACAGCGCATTGCCGACAAGCAGCAGCATTTTGACCCGCTCCGGGACGTGATCGCAGCGAAAAATGCCGCTTCGTATGCCCTCTTCCACCGCTTCCGATAAAAGCGGCAAGATGATTTCCAGCAGGGTTTTCCTGAGCTTGTTGTTCATCAGGCTGTTTTCCGGCAGGCTCAGCGCATCTTCGATGGGCGTTTCCTCCCGGGAAGGGCGAAGGCAGGCGATGATCCCCGCGATCTTTTGCGGCGCGCCCATTTGGGACGCCAGCACCTGCCGGGCCCGCTCGGCCTCCGCCTCCATCATCATCCCGATCACGTCCTCCAGCATCTGTTCCTTGCTGGCAAAGTAGTAATAATAGGTGCCCTTGGCGATGCCCGCCGCCTCGATGATCGCATCCACGCTGGTGTTCTCATACCCATTGGACAGCAGCATCATGTACGCGATCTCCAGTAATTCCCGCTTTCTCTTTTCGCCCTTTTTCACGGTTCCGCACCTTTCTCGACTGTCGGTCGGTTATCAGTATAGCCTGCTTTATGGCCGCTGTCAATCATTTTACGACGGCCGGTCGAAAATCTGATTTTCAGGGTTTTCCGATGGCGGATATTGAAAAAAAGCCGTCGGATCCTTTGAATGTGGATTTCCTGATAACGAAACGAAAACCAAAACAGAAAAAGTCCCTTGAAAAAAATTCAATATTATGTCAAAACTCGCTTGAAAAATATTTACTTAAAGCCAAAAACTCCCTTGAAAAATCTTTTGCCTTTGGGTATACTGTGATCGTGGGCAAAGGAGAGAGAGAAATATGCTGAAAAGAAAAATCGAAACCGTTTTAAGGAGTTGGAAGAAAACGCCGGATCATAAGCCTTTGGTGGTCAAAGGCTGCCGTCAGTGCGGAAAAACCTTTTCCGTCCGCCAATTCGCCCGGGCGAACTATGCGCATGAGGTTTATTTGAATTTTTATCAGAATAAAAGTTATGCTTCTGTTTTTTCCGGCTCCTTGGAGGTGGACCATTTGACGATGCTGCTTTCCGCCCTGTTGGGATCGGAAGCTGTGTTTGAAGCGGGAAAAACGGTGCTGATCCTGGATGAGATTCAGGAGTGCCCCGAGGCGCGAACCGCTCTCAAATTTTTCGCCATGGATGGCCGCTACGATGTGATCGCAACCGGATCGCTGCTGGGCGTCAAAGGGTATGGCAAACGGCCTGCATCCATCCCGGTGGGCTATGAACAGATCGAGGAAATGTATCCGCTGGACTTTGAGGAGTTCCTGTGGGCCAACGGCATAGAAGCGCAGGCCATCGGATATTTGAAGGAATGCCTGAAGAACGAAACGCCCGTGGCGGAGGCACTGCATGAAAAGTTTCGTCAATTGCTGCTGCAATACGCGGTCGTCGGCGGGATGCCTGCCGTGGTGCAGACGTTTGTGGACACCCATCAAATGAACGCCGTACTCCAAATGCAGCGCGGCATCCTGGCGGATTATGAAGAAGATATGGTGAAATATGCGGATGTTAAGGATAGGCCGCACATTCGGGAATGCTTCCAATCCATCCCGCGTCAGCTGAGCAAGGAAAACAAAAAGTTTCAGTATTCCGTTGTGCAGAAAGGCGCCACCTCATCCAAATACTCGGGCAGCCTGCAATGGATCGAGGATGCGGGCATCATCCGCCGGTGTTATAATCTTTCGCTGCCGGAGCTGCCGCTGGACGGAAACGCCATTCAGGATATCTTCAAAGTGTACATGGCGGACAGCGGGCTGCTGATCGCCATGCTGGAGGACGGCACGCAATACGATGTGCTCCAGGGCAATCTGTACGGCTATAAAGGGGCCATCTTTGAAAATCTTGCCGCCGATATCCTGACGAAGATGGGCCGGAAGCTTTATTATTTTCATAAAGATTCCGGGCTGGAGATCGATTTTGTGATGCGCTACGCGGGCCAAAGTATGCTGCTGGAAGTAAAAGCGGCTACAGGCAATACCAAGAGCACAAAAACGATCCTGAACCACCCGGAAAAATATCATGTGGGCGGCGCAATCAAACTGGGCGATTATAACGTAGGCCGTTCAGGCAACATTCTGACACTGCCGTTTTACATGGCGTTTTTGCTGACGTCGTTTTGATATCCGTATTCAAAATACGGTGCGTCCGCTTCATGGACATCTTAAAGAGCATGGAATACCCCGGAGTACAGCCCCTTTTCATATTTGATCCGGGTTGCTTTTGGCGGTGGGAATGCTGAAATCCGGGTGCTCGCCCAGCCAGGTGGTCTGGGGCATGCAGGAGAGCATGCTGATTTCATCCTCCGTCAGGCTGAAATCATACACGTCCAGATTGGCGCGGATATGCTGATCGGAGGCGGCCTTGGGGATCGGCAGGATGCCCTTTTGCAGCAGGAAGCGCAGATTGATCTGCTGGGCGCTCTTTTGGTATTTTTCCGCCAGCTGGGAGATCACCGCGTTTGCCTCGGCGGCGTTCCTGTCGCCCCGCCCGAAGGGGCTCCAGGCCATGGGCAGCACCTGATGGTCCTGGCAGTATTGAACGGCGGCCTCCTGGGAACAGCCCGGATGCAGCTCCAGCTGATCCACGGCGGGCGGGACGGCGCAGTGCTCCAGGATATTTTTCAGATGATGGGGCAGAAAATTGGAAAGCCCCAGATACCGTACTTTCCCTTCAGCCGCCAGCCTTTCCATGCGGGCGTAGGTTTCCAGGTCCCTTTCCTTCCAGGGTTCGTCCATCTTTCCCGTTTTCCGGGGCCAATGGATCATATAGATATCCACATAATCCATGCCCAGGCGGCGCAAGGAGCGTTCCAGCGCCGCGGAGGGATCATCCATTTCATCGATCCACAGCTTGGTTTCGATGAAGAATTCATTTCTGGGCACGCCGCTTTTTTTGACGGCGCTGCCCAATACGCGCTCGGTTTCATAGAGGGACGCGGTGTCAAAAAACCGGTACCCGGCCTGGATGGCGCTGAGGATCGGCGCTTCGGATTTTATTTGGTAGGTGCCAAATCCGATTTGCGGAATGCGGTTCCCGTCATACAAGCGATACGTTTCCATCGACTTTCTCCTTTCGTTTCCGATGCAAGCAGGCCGAAGCTGCTACAGAAGGATCAGGGTATCGGTTCGATCCCGATCCAGGTTCAGCGTGATTTTTTGACCGTTCACCGTCATCATATAGTCGCCCTTGAAGCTGGTAAAGGAAAGCTGTCCTTCGCTGTCCGTCATCAGCGTTTCATGGGTCTCCCAATCTTCATGGATCAGCTTTTTCGGCGCGCGATAGGCGGGTTTCTCGCCGTTGTCCTCCCTGACGAGGCGCAGATGGGCGCTTGCTTTTCGGTGATTCAGGAGATCCATCATCCTCATCCTTCCTTCCGCCGAACTCCCGCATGGAATACATTCAATTTTCTCTAAACGATTGACTATAAATAAACCTTCTGGATTGGGATGATCATACCAGCAAACGGAAGGATTGTCAATCGTTCGCGCGCGCCTGATACTGAACCCGGATGAAAGGCGTTCACCTTTATTCGGATTCAGTAGAAACAGCGCTTCTTTTTGTTTATTTTTTTGTTGATATATGGCGTCGGAAGTCAGCTGTATGGTATACTGTTAATATCCGTTCACATAGATATAGACTGTTTACATGGGTGATGCGATCATGACGGCAAAAAAGGACTCCCGGAGCCTGCACAGACGGATCCAGCTGATCACGCTGATCTGCTTTCTGACCTGCGCGGCGATCTGCTTCACGGCGGGCGTTTCCACCTATTCGGTATACAGCAACGAGCTGATGCAGCGGCAAAGGAACGCTTCCGAGCTGTTTTTCTCGCTGATGAAAATGAGCATGGACGACGTGGTCAAGTTCTCCCGTCAGGCCATTTCCAATGAAGCGCTGCAAACCGCCCTTTCCCAGATCGCTTCCACGGAGGGGGAAGCGCAGGCCAAGGCCCGCGCGTCGCTGCAAAACGCCGTCACCTTTTCCATCGGAGAGCCGCCCGCCTTCGTGCGCTCGGTGATGGTGCGCGATCTGTACGGCAGCGATGTTTATTACAGCGGCCTCAGCTACGATCATACCATGATCGGCGCGGTGAACGCTATGATCGCGGCGACGGATGACAGCGGCAATCCCTTCTGGCACGGGCTGACCCAAAACGGCAGCAGCTATCTGATCATGACCCGAACGGTCCGGGAGGCCAAAAACCTGCGATTGGAGCCCCTGGGCCATATCGTGGTGGTGATCGATATCCGTTCGATGGTGCGCGGCATCAGCTCGGACGTTCAGCAGGAGGCCGATGAAACGGCCTTTTGGCTGGACGATACCTGCCTGTACCGCGGCGCGGCTTGCCCGGAGGACCCCGAGGGGGCAGACCTGCAGCGGGAGACCTGGCAGGTGATCAAGCGGCAGGACAAACGGTATTTTGTCACCTATGTGCCCTTCCTGCAGGGAAGGATCCACGTCATCAAATATATCGATTATGATCTGATCTACCGCGCCCTTTGGCGGTCAGTGGAGAGCGTTTTCCTGGGCATGCTGGCGGCCTTTGTGATCGCGGCGCTGCTGAGCATGAAGGTGATCAACATCGTGTTCAAGCGGCTGGACAAATTGACCGAGGCCGTAAAGGACGCGGAGGCTGGCAATTACCGCGTGCAGGTGGACGGCGCGCTGCTGCGGGTCAACGACGAGGCCGGGGTGCTGGCCCGGCATTTCCAGAGCCTGATGGCGCAGATCGACGATCTGATCAACCAGAAGCTGAAGCGGCAGCTGTCCGAGGTAAAGGCGCAGAACCAGATGCTGCAGGCGCAGATCAGGCCGCATTTTCTATATAATACGCTGGAAACGGTGCACGCCATGGCCGTCCGGGAGGGAAATGAAAAAATCGCCCGGATCGTCGTCAGCCTGTCCCGGCTGGTGCGCGCCTCCTACCGGGGGGACGCGCTGGTCTCGCTGGAGGAGGAGATCGGCTTTGTGCGGGAATACCTGACCATTTACCGTATCCGCTTCGGCAGCCGGCTGGACGCGCGGATCAGCTATGACGCGGAGGAGGAGAAAATCTTCCTTCCGCGCATGACGCTGCAGCCCATGATCGAAAACTCCGTGCAGTACGGCGTGATGAAAAAGACCGGACGCGGCCTGATCCGGCTGGGGGTGACCCGGCGGAGAGGGCGGGTGATGATCAGCCTGTTTGATAACGGCGTGGGGTTCACAAAGGAACAGATCGATTATTATGAGCGCTTGACCATGGACAGCGTGCGGGAGATCCATGGCCTGGCCAACGTGCTGCTCCGGCTCCGGTTTGCCTTCGGAGAGGACGTGTGGGTGCAGATCCGCAGCCGTCCGGGCGCGTGGAGCAATGTTTGCATCTCATTTGAGCTTCCCCGGGAAGGAGGAAAAGAAGGACATGTACAGAGTCTTGCTGGTGGATGACGAGCCGATGATCCTGGAGCACACCAAAAGCCTGCTGGATTGGAAAGCGCTGGGCTGCCTGATCGTGGGCGAAGCCCATAACGGGGAAAAAGGGCTGGAAAAGCTCCGGTCGCTGCGTCCGGATATTGTGATCACCGACGTGGTGATGCCCGGGCTCACGGGGCTGGAAATGATGGATAAGGCCGAAGACCTGAAGGATATTTCCTATATTTTCCTTTCGGGCTACCAGGAATTCGATTATGTGCGGCATGCCCTGCGGGCCGGGGCGGCGGATTACTTGCTCAAGCCTGTGGAGGCTGCCGACCTGAAAGGCGCGATTCTGCGGATGATGCGGCGCGGCCTTTCGGCGGAGGAGGATTACACGGCGCGGTATGGGGAGATCGTGGCCAAGGTGCTGTGCATGATCGACGATCATTATGCCGATCCCGATTTTTCTCTTGGCAGCGTCTGCGAAAACGAGCTGTTTATGAACGAAACCTACGTGGGCAGGCTGTTTCAGAAACGGACGGGGAAGAAATTTACCGCCTGGATCACCGAGAAGCGGATCGCGGAAGCCAAGAAAATGCTATTAAGCAATCAGGACGCCTCCGTGGCTGATATCGCCGAGGGCGTGGGCTTCAGCACGGCAAAATACTTTATTGAGATCTTTAAAAAGAGCGAGGGTCTCTCCCCCGCCCAGTACCGCCAGCAGCAAACGCAATAAGTCACTTTTTTGGGTATCCCAGGTTGGAATTGTGACCTGTCGTAAATGATAAAAAAATGGTATGATATGTACAGGCTGAGCAACAGAGATTTTGCTCCGAATCACAGATCAACAGGAGGTATATCCCATGAAAAAACTGATTGCCTTGATCCTGGCCGCGCTGATGCTGGCGGCCTGCGTTCCCGCCCTGGCGGACGAGCCCGTGCGCGTGGCCTGGTGGGGCTCTGAAAGCAGCAACAAGGTCTATCTCACCTTCTCCGACATGTTCACCGAGGCCACCGGCATCGAGTATGACGCCGAGTACCTGTCCTGGGGCGACTACTGGACCAAGATTAACACCTTGGCCGCCGCCAACGATATGCCCGACATGGTGCGCATGGACTACGCTTACATCAAAAACTATGTGGACAAGGGCCTGCTGCTGGATCTGAGCCAGCTGGTGGCCGAGGGCAAGATCGATCTGAGCGACGTTCCCGACAGCGCCATCAGCGGCGGCCGCTTCGGCGAGGGCCTGTACGGCATCAACGCCGGCTCCAACGGCCTGGTGCTGGCCGTCAACGCCAAGCTGGTGGCCGACGCCGGCATGGAGGTGCCCACCAACGAAATGACCTGGGACGAATATGTGGACTGGACCATCGCCTTCCATGAAAAGACCGGTCTGCTGGGCAGCGATCTGTTCAACCTGAAGGATTTCAACCTCTTCCGCGTCTTTGCCCGGGAGCATGACGAGGAGCTCTACAACGAGGCCCAGGATGCCGTCGGTTATTCCCTGGAGACCCTGACCAAGTTCTTTACCGACCTCAAGAAGATGCACGATGCCGGCGCCATCCAGAACGTGGCCGACGTCACCGTGGATATCGGCAAGGAGAACTATCCCTTCGCCAAGGCGGAGGCTGCCAGCAGCGTGACCGTGACCGACAGCTACACCACCTATGCCAAGCTGCTGTATGACCAGTGCGGACTGCTTGAGCTGCGCATCATCCCTGGCGCCGCCGAAAAGAAGGCCATGTTCGTCAAGCCCTCTCAGTTCCTGAGCATCTCCGCGGGCGCCGAGCAGATCGATAAGGCCGCCGCCTACATCAACTTCTGGACCAACGATGAAGCCGCCAACCTGTTCATCAACGGCACCCGCGGCATCCCGATCTCGGCCAAGATCTCCAAGCTGGTGGCCTCCAATCTGGATGAAACCTCCGCCCTGGCCTTCGATTACATGCAGGTGATGGCTGAGTACGCCTCCGATCTGTATGCGCCCGATCCCGTGGCCCACACAGAAATCGGCGATGAGTTCATCAGCCAGATGACCAGCGTGCTGTTCGGCAACGCCACCCCCGAGGAAGCCGCGCAGAAGCTGATCGATTTCTCCAACAAGGCGCTGAACAACTAAGCAGCCAGATTCAGAGCCAGCGGAGGGAGCCCCTTCGCTGGCTTCTGTTTGTCAATAGGAGGATTTTACATGACGACGGTCGTTAAACGGAGGCCCGTATCTCCGGCGGCGCGGGCGCGGAGGAGGAATACCAACCTGGCCGGGTATACGTTTATTTTGCCCTGGCTGATCGGGCTTTTTGTGTTCACCTCCATTCCCATGCTGTACTCGCTGTATCTGTCCTTCACCAAGTATGACGCCCTGGGCGCGCCGCAGTGGATCGGCGTAAACAACTATGTGAACATGGTGCAGGATGCTACCTTCTGGAAGGCGCTGGGCGTCACCTTCAAATACGTATTCCTGCTGGTGCCGCTGCGCTTGGCCTCGGCGCTGGCGGTGGCGCTGATCCTGACCACCCGCCACAAGGGCATCGGCCTGTACCGAACCGTGTATTACGTTCCCTCTCTGCTGGGCGGATCGGTGGCCATCGCCATCATCTGGGCCCGGATCTTCGGATCCAACGGCGCGTTCAACGGCATCATTTCCGCGCTCACCGGCACGGTGTTTTCCTACAACTGGGTGGGGGAGATCTCCACCGCCCTGTATTCTCTGATATTGCTTGGCTGCTGGCACTTCGGCTCCTCCATGCTGATCTTCGTATCGGGCATCAAGCAGATCCCGGCATCCTATTATGAGGCCGCGCTGCTGGACGGAGCCAATCCCTGGCAGAAGTTCCGGTACATCACGCTGCCGGCGCTGTCGCCCGTGATCTTCTTTAACCTGGTGCAGGGTATCATCAACGCCTTCAAGGCGTTTTCGGAAGCGCTGATCATCACCGACGGCGGCCCGCTGAACAGCACCATGCTGTTTGCCCTCTACATCTATAAGCAGGGCTTCTCCTACTTCAAGATGGGCTATGCCTGCGCCATGAGCTGGGTGCTGCTGGTGATCATCTCCATCTTCTCCATCTTTGTGTTCAAGAGCTCGGACAGCTGGGTCCATTATGAATCGTAAAGGAGGCGGAAAGCATGCAGATCACCGTGAAATCCAATAAGCTGACGCCCAATAAGGCGTTCCGTTCCATCCGCTTCCATGTGCTTGCCGCGCTGTTCGGCCTGGTGATGCTTTATCCGCTGCTGTGGATGTTTGCCAGCTCCCTCAAGCCCAATGAGGAAGTGTTCACCACCGTCGCTTCGCTGATCCCTTCCAAGGTCACCTGGGAAAACTATAAGATCGGCTGGGAATCCTCGGGACGCTACACCTACGGCACCTACTTTGGCAATTCGCTGACCATCGCCGTTTTTTCCACCATCGGCGGCGTGGTGTCCTCCTCGCTGGTGGCCTTTGGCTTTGCCCGCATCCCTTTCAAGGGATCCAAGGCGTTCTTCGCTGTGATGATGGCCACCATGCTGCTGCCCCAGCAGGTGCTTTTGATCCCCCAGTACATCATGTTCAAGCGCTTCGGCTGGATCAATACCTACCTGCCCATCATTGTGCCCCAGTTCTGCGGCGTGCCGTTTTTCATCTTCCTGAACATGCAGTTTATGCGCGGCGTGCCCAGAGAGCTGGATGAGGCGGCCGAGATCGACGGCTGCGGCTGGTTCAACAAGTATTTCCGGATCATGCTGCCTCTGTCCTTTCCCTCGCTGATCACATCGGCCATCTTCGCGTTTTACTGGTCCTGGCAGGAGTTCCTGGGCCCCCTGATCTACATCAGCAAGCCCCGGCTCTATCCCGCCTCCATCGCGCTGAAGATGTTCTCCGATCCCGCCACGCAGACCAACTGGTCCGGCCTGTTCGCCATGACCACTCTTTCCATCGTTCCCGTGCTGCTGGTCTTCCTTTTCCTGCAAAAATACCTGGTGGAGGGCGTGGCCACCACCGGGCTCAAGGGCTGATCATCAGGCGTTTTCCTGCGGTCCCGTCCCAGCGGCGGGGCCGTTTATATATCCATCGTTTTTTTGCATATCGCTCCCAAAACAAATGGAACGGCCGCTGCGACAGCCCTTTTTGTATTTACATCTGAAAATTTATCCCATCAGCAGCCTTTTTCTGTATTGCGCCGGGGTGCAGCCCACAACCTCCCGGAAGCATTGAATAAAATAGTTTGGGGTATTGAAGGCCAGACGGTTGGCAATTTCGGACACCGGCAGGTCGGTGGCCTTCAGCATCGCTCTGGCGCGGTCGATCTTGGCGTCCCGAATATAGCCGCTCACCGATTTACCCGTTTCTTTTTTGAATTTTTCCGTCAGATAGTATTCCGTATAGCCCACCAGCCCCGCCAGATCGGCGGCGCAAATCTTCCGGTCCAGGCTGAGCTCGATATAATCGCAGCATTTCTGAACGGCGTGGGAATAATTGGGGTTGGCGTGCAGATAATGCACGCGATAAATAAAATCGTGATACATGGCGTTGGCCAGGGCGGAAAGCTCGCCGGAATCCCGGCTGTTTTCCGCCGTTTGAATGTAGGAATCCCCCAGGGAGTAGGCCACCTCCGGGGAAAGCCCGCCCTCCATGGCGGCTCGGCTGACCAGGGTGGTAAATACGATGACGCTGGTTTTCATCTGCCTGAGCGGATCACGTCCCTCAACGGGCACGCCGGGGCTCATGCCGCTGCTGTATTGCAGGGCGGACTGATAGTTGATGTTCCCCTGCCGCACCATATCCAATAGCGCTTTTTCCGCCTGATAGATGCCCAGCCGGTTCCGTTCGCCCGCCGGGTTTTCCTGGATTTTTGCTTCCTCCGCCCCGTCGGCCGACAGGTCCTCCAGCCCCAGCTGCTGCCCGGTCAGCGTGTTATGCACCATGATCACGTACCGGGTGAATACCGCGTTGGAAAGCACGGTGATCTGCGGGGCAATGGACATCAGTTCTCCGATCCAGCCCGTTTCGTTTTGGGCGGTGTAAGCGCGGAATAAGCTTTCCCGCAGCTTCTTTTCGTCCGGCTTCTGATAGAAAACAGGGCCGATCACAAAAAACAGGCTTTTCTCCCGTTCCTTTTCAAAGGCGACGGCCCACTGCATCCCGATGGAGGAGCCGATGATCTGGGGCTTGCTGCTGTCCGGCCGGGCGGCGTAACGCAGCGCCTTTTCCATGCCGCCCAGCCCCCGGAAGGCATGGTCCAGCGCTTTCTCCAGGGGGCCGGGGCAGGAGGCGCCCTTTTTCTCCCCGTCCGCGCCGTAGCACCACACGTACAGCCGCTCGTTCCGGGGGATCAGGGCCTCCAGCAGGATCAGGTTCTGCTCGCTTTTCGTCATGCCTTGCCGCATGAAAAACGCCTCTTTCCTTTGCTTCTCTTGATATTTTAACATTCATTTTTCTTTGTTTCAATGGGAAAGTCTTTGTTTTCCTTGAAAATCTGGATTTGAAAAAGATGAAAAACAACCTGAATATTTGTAACTTTACTTGGCTTTTTGACTTTACGCTCTGTTGGATACTTTATATAATCTAACCAGAAAGTACAGCGTGATCCCAAACTGTACGAATATGAAAAGGAGCGGTAGAACATGGCAAAAGCAATCGTGAACCCCAGCGAGCAAGACGGCGTTCAGTACCGCAGAGCGAAGCTGTGGCAAATCATTCTGGTGGCCTGCAATGCACTGAACGGCATGGCGGTCTATTCTCTGATCGGCCAGGCCTCTTATGCGGCCAGCATCGGTTTTGGCGTATCCACCCTGGTAGTGGGCACCCTGCTGACCTTCACCCGGATCTTTGACGCCATTACGGATCCGCTGCTGGCTTTTCTGTACGATCGTGTGAATACACGGTGGGGCAAGATCCGCCCCCTGATGCTCCTTGGCTGGGCGGTGCAGTCTCTTGGCATTATGTGCATGTTTTCGTGGACTGCCAGCAAGGGCTTCGGCTGGGGCATGTTCCTTGCCACCTATATGCTGTATATCATCGGTTACACCATCGTAAACATGACCGCCCAGACCCTTGGGGCGCTGCTGACGAATGATCCCAAACAACGCCCCACGGTTGGCGTATGGAATACTGTTTTCAATTACATTGTGCCCATGGCCTTCACCATTATCCTGAACACGGTGCTGCTTCCCAAATACGGCCAGATCACCGTGACGGAGGCCGGCAGCTATGCGGTCAATTACAGCCAGGCTTACCTGACCGCAGCCGCAACCGTAACCGTGATCGTCTCCCTGGTCGGCGTGATCCTTGTCTGTATCGGCATTTCGGCCTACGACAAACCGGAGAACTTCCGCGGCACCAACAAGGCGAATGAACGGCTCAAGTGGAAAGATATGCTCAATGTCCTGACAAAAAACAAGCCGCTCCAGGCTTATATCATCGCGGCGGCCTCTGATAAAATCGCACAGCAGGCCAGCAGCGTCGCCATCGTCAGCACCATGCTGTTCGGTATTTTGATCGGCAATATGACCATTGGGACCTACCTTTCCGTCGGCGCCATGCTGCCGTCCATTATCTTCGCGATCATCGGCGCCCGTTACTGCGGAAAGCATGGCAATAAGGAATCCATCGTCACTTGGGCAAAATACTGTATTTTAGGCAACGTTGTCATCATTGGATTCTTTGCGATCGTCTGGACGACTGTTGGCACGCAATCCATCGCCAGTCTGGGAATTACGATGATCGTCTATATCCTGCTGACCTTGGCCTGCAACGGCCTGATGATGGCAGGCACCACCGCGGGCACAGCCTTCCTCGCGGATGTGATCGACTACGAGCTGGATCGCTCCGGCAAGTATATCCCTGCTGTTGTTTCCGGCACCTACAGCCTGATCGACAAGATCGTTTCCTCTTTCTCCGCGCTGATCGCTACCGCCTGCGTGGCCATGATCGGCTATACCGCCACCATGCCCCAGCCGGGTGACACACCGACCGCCGGCATATTCTGGGTCACCATGTTCCTGCGTTACGGTCTGGCCATCCTAGGCTGGATCTGTACGCTGATCGCCATGCGGAAATGCAAGCTGGACAAGGCGGAGATGGTGGAAGTGCAGAAGCGCATTGCGGAAAAAAAGGCTGCGGCGAAAGCCGAAATGATCGAAGAAGAACTGCACAAAGGAGACCCGGCAAATGCGTAATATTCTTAATCTTTCTCAGGGATGGCGGTTCCTGAAAGCCGCCCTCCCGCTTGAGACCGCTGTGGAGAACGCCCAGCAGGGTGAGGAAGTTTCCTTGCCCCATACCTGGAATGCCATAGACGGTCAGGACGGCGGCAACGACTACCACCGGGGAACTTGCTGGTACGTGCGGGAACTGACCGCGGAGGAACTGGCCGGGGAAGCTGTTTTCCTGGAGATCAATGGCGCGGCCATGACGGCGGACGTCTATTTCAACGGCAAGCTCCTGACCCATCACGAGGGCGGGTACTCCGCCTTCCGGGTGGAACTGACCGGCCGTCTGGCAGAAAAAAACATCCTTGCGATTTCTGTCAGCAATGAGGATAATACAGCCGTCTATCCCCAGAAGGCGGATTTCACCTTCTACGGCGGGCTTTATCGGGAAGTGCGGCTGATTTCCGTGCCCAAAGAACACTTTGAACTGGTGAAGGATGGAACGCCCGGCATCAAGGTGACGCCCATCGTCGATCTGGAGAAGAAAACGGCCTTCGTCATCGTGGAGACCTGGCAGAACGCCGATCAGGTATCCATGACCGTAAACGGCGAAACCAAGACCGTTCCTTCCCTGAACGGCCACGCTCAGGCGGAATTTACCGTCGAAAACGTCCATCTGTGGGACGGCGTGGACGATCCCTATTTGTACACGGCTTCCGCAAAACTGGACAGCGGCGACGAGATCAACGCCCGTTTTGGCTGCCGGGAATATCATTGTGACCCGGAAAAGGGATTTTTCCTCAACGGACGCAGCTACCCCCTCCGGGGCGTCAGCCGCCATCAGGATCTGAAGGGCAAGGGCAACGCCCTATCCTATGCCGATCACAAGGCGGACATGGCCATCATCCGGGAAATCGGCGCCAACACCCTGCGCCTGGCTCATTATCAGCACGCCCAGGAATTCTACGACCTGTGCGACGAAAACGGCATCGTGGTATGGGCGGAGATCCCTTATATCACCATGCACATGAAAAACGGCCGGGAAAACACCCTTTCCCAGATGCGGGAGCTGATCACCCAGTGCTACAACCATCCCTGCATCGCCGTCTGGGGCCTGTCCAATGAAATCACCGCCGCCAGCGCGGTGAATGACGACCTGCTGGAAAACCATCGGCTGCTGAACGATCTTTGCCACCGGATGGACAAGACGAGGCTCACCACCATGGCCAACGTGTTCATGCTGGAGACCGACAGCCCCATCCTGGAGATCCCGGACATCAACAGCTACAACCTGTACTTTGGCTGGTACCTGGGGGAACTGGAGCAGACCGACGAATTCTTTGACGAATATCACGCCAAATATCCCGATCGGGGCATCGGCTTCTCCGAATACGGCGCCGACGCCAACCCGGCCTATCACGCCGAGCATCCCGAAAAGGGCGACTACACCGAGGATTACCAGGCGCTGTACCATGAGCATATGCTGCGCATGATCGAGGCGCGACCCTACCTCTGGGCCACCCACGTGTGGAACCTGTTCGATTTTGCAGCCGATGGCCGGGATGAGGGCGGCAAGCACGGCGAAAACCAGAAGGGACTGGTCACCTTTGACCGCGCGCTGCGCAAGGACGCTTTCTACCTCTATAAGGCCGCCTGGAACAAGCGCGAGCCCTTCGTGCACCTGTGCGGCAAGCGGTATCAGAACCGGGCCGTCACCGAAACCGAAATCAAGGTGTATTCCAATCAGCCCAGCGTGACGCTGTATGTGGATGGCGCCAAGGTGGAGACCCAGGAGGGCAAGACCGTGTTCCGCTTCCGCATCCCGCTGCTGGGCGAGCATTTGATCAAAGCGGAAGCGGATGGCGTCAGCGACACCATGTGTGTCCGCCGGGTCAGCGAGCCGGACGAAAGCTACATCTTCAACAAGGCCGCCGCTTCCGTCACCAACTGGTTTGACGCCGCTGAGGTCGATGCTTCCTGCTTCTCCGTGCAGGATACCCTGGGAGAGCTTCGGGCCCATCCCCAGGCCGGGGCGATCATCAACCAGATGATGGCCAAGGGAGCTTCCGCCCGGGGTGACGTGGCGGACGCGGTGAAAGATAACCCCGCCCTCCAGCGCATGATGGGCCGCATGACCATGCTGAGTCTGCTCAAGCAGTCCGGCGCGGATGAGGAAAGCATCAAGCAATTGAACCGGGTATTGCAGGGGATCAAAAAATGAAAACAGCAGTACAGCAAATCATGCTGGGCACGGTGACGGGCAGCGAAGCGGCTGCCCGCGCCACCCTGAAACGCGTCAAGGCCGCCGGATACGACGGCCTTGAGCTCAATCGCTTCATGATCCACCCCAGTTCTCTGATGGTGCGCATGATGACCCGGGCCGCCGGAATGCCCACGGGCAAGGGCGGCAACCTCAACTGGAAAGCGCTGATGGAAGAAGCGGGCCTGTCCGTCATCAGCCTGCATACCGATCTTGGCAGCCTGGAGCGGGAAGCGGACCAGGTGGCGGAGGAAGCCAAGGGGTTTCATACCGACACCGTGGTCGTCACCGGCATGTACCGCTTTGACTACGGCGATGAAAAAACGGTGCGGGAGCTGGCGCAGCGCCTGAACAAGGCAGGAGAAACCCTGAAACAGGCGAATCTTTCTTTGATGTATCATAACCATAATGTGGAGCTTTTGCAGGTGAAGCCCGGGCTGCGGGCGTATGACATCCTCTTGTCCGACACCGACTCGGCGCTGGTGAACTTTGAATTCGACAGCTATTGGTTCACGGACGGCGGGGCTGACGCCAAGGACTGGATGCGCCGTTTGGGAAGCCGTATGAAGCTGTGGCACGTTACCGACCGGGGCAGCAGGCAGCAAGGCCCCGCCATGACGCCCATTCTGAAGTGCGACAGCATGGAATTGGGCACAGGCAACATGGATCTGGACGGCATGAAGGAAATCGCCCTTCAAAACGGTATTCAGGCCGTGGTGCTGGAAAGCCACAAGAACTGGATCGACAAGGACCCCATCAAGAGCCTGGAAAAGAGCGCTGAATGGCTGAACGGGAGGTTTTGATATGAAGCTTCTTCCTGAAAACTGGCAGGCGAAATGGATCGACCCGGAGCTGCCCCATGATCCGGAAACCAAGCAGCCCGCGTCGTACCTGCGCCGCTGCTTTACCGTGGAAAGCACGGAAAACGCCTGGCTGTATATTACCTGCCACGGGCTGTATGCCGCGTTCATCAACGGTCAGCGCGTGGGTGATTTTGTGCTGGCCCCCGGCACCGGGGATTATCGCAAGCGCCTGACGGTGCAGCGTTATGACGTTTCCGATCTTCTGAAAATTGGCGAAAACGAAATCACTGTCATCCTGGGCGACGGCTGGTATCGCGGCGGCGTGGGCATCGACGGGCTGCGGAACTATTACGGCTCCGATCTTGCCTTGCTGTGCCAATTGGAAGTGGACGGCGCGCCCGTGCTGTGCAGCGATGAAGGCTGGGAGGCCACCCAGCAAGGGCCCATCCGGGAAAACGACCTGGAAATCGGCGAATCCTACGACGCCCGCATGGAATCCCTGACCGGCTGGCACGGCGTGACGGTGCGGGACTTTGGCTATGCCAACCTGGCCTCCACAGAGAGCGTGCCCATCCTGGAACAGGAGCGGTTCCACGGTAAAATCATCACCACGCCCAACGGCGAAACCGTGATCGATTTCGGCCAGAATTTGGCTGGCTATACAGAATTGCGTCTGACAGCCAAAGCCGGGCAAAAGATCACCCTCTGGCACGGGGAAACGCTGGATGAAAACGGCAATTTCACCCAAAGCAATTTTGAACCCGGCGAGCGCAACAAAAGCGGAGGTATCCCGCAAAAGATTGAATATATCTGCAAGGATGGATTAAACGCATACAAGCCCAGCTTCGCCCTGTTCGGCTTCCGCTACGCCAAGGTGGAAACGGAGATCGACCTCCGGGAGGCTGCCTTCACCGCCATCGCCGTGTATTCCAAAATGCCGCAGGTGGGCTTCTTTGCCTGCGGCAATGCCGATGTGAACCAGCTGTTCCAAAACAGCCTGTGGAGCATGCGCTCCAACTTCTGCGACGTGCCCACCGATTGCCCCACCCGGGAGCGGGCGGGCTGGACCGGCGACGCGGGGGTGTTCGCACCCACCGCCGTGTATCTGGCCGATTGCTATCCCGTCCTGCGCAAATGGCTGGGGGAATGCCGCCTGGCCCAGGCAGAGGACGGCCTGATCGCCAACATCGCCCCCATCAACGATAAGCGGGATCAGATTTCCCTGGCGCTCCAGGGCAGCGCCGGCTGGGGCGACGCCTGCATCCTGGTGCCCTGGGCGCTGTATCAGGCCTATGGCGACAAAACCATCCTGGATGAAAACTACGGCATGATGACCCGCTGGCTGTCCTTCTGCGAAAACCGGGCCAAGCAGACCCGGCCCCAGAACGAGGATAACCCCTGGAAAGAATACCTGATGGATCAGGGCTTTCATTTCGGCGAATGGTGTGAGCCGGATGTGAACAACATGCTGGCCATGCGCAAAAACGCCATGGAGGGCGCTCCGGCGGTGGCCACGGCCTATTACTTCAAATCCGCCGCCCTGCTCGCCCAAATCGCCCGTATCCTGGAAAAAGAGGAGGACGCGGAAAAGTACGCGGCGCTTTCGGAGAACATCCGCAAGGCCTGGCGCTTCACTTGCACACAGGACGGTAGAATCGAATCCGACCGCCAATGCGATTATGTGCGGGCCATCGCCTTCGGCTTGCTGACGGGGGACGAGGCCCAGGCTGCGGCGGACGATCTGAATAAGCTGGTCGAGCAAAACGGCTATCATCTCAATACCGGCTTTCTCTCCACCCCCGACCTGTGCCGGGTGCTGGCGGACTGCGGCCACGTGGACACAGCATACAAACTGCTGCTCCAGGAGGATTGCCCTTCCTGGCTCTACGCCGTCAAAAAGGGCGCCACCACGATCTGGGAAACCTGGGACGGCGTGCGGCCCGACGGCACGGTGCACGATTCTCTGAACCATTATTCCTACGGCGCCATTTCCGGCTGGCTGTTCGACGGCGTGTGCGGCATCCAGTACCGGGACGGAAAGTTGGTGATCGCCCCCAAGCCCCATCCGTCCCTGGGCCATGCCCGGGCGGAATGGCGCGCCCCCATCGGCACCGTTCAAAGCGGCTGGCAATACGAAGGGGATCGCCTGATTTTTGATATTTCCGTTCCCGTTCAAGCGCAGATCAGGCTGCCAAACGGCCAGGAGTTTACAGCAAAGAAGGGAGAACATTGGTATGAAGTATTATTGTAATCCCCTCAATATCAACTATCGCTACCAGTTCAACGCCGATCCCCGCAGGCACGGGCAAATGCAGATCTGCCGGGAGGCCGCCGATCCCTCCATGATTTATTATGAAGGGCGGTATTACATCTTCGCCTCCATGACCCTGGGGGTGTGGGTGTCGGACGACTTGGTAAATTGGGAAAACCACCGGTTGCCCAGCGATCTACCCCTCTATGACTATGCCCCGGACGTGCGGGTGAAGGACGGCTGGGTGTGGCTGTGCGCCTCCAAAAATGACGCCAACTGCGACCGCTGGCGCACGAAGGATATTTTAAACGGCCCCTATGAAAAGGTGCCGGGCAGCTTCCCCTTTTGGGATCCCAACCTGTTTGTGGACGACGACGGGCGGGTGTATTTCTACTGGGGCTGCTCCAACCAGACCCCCATCTGGGGCGTGGAGCTGGACCCCGCCACCATGCAGCCCATCGGCGAAAAACAGGTGATGATCGAGGGGCATCCCTTTGAAATCGGCTATGAGCGCGTGGGTGCGGACAACAGCATCCTGCCCGCCAGCGAGGAAGAGGTGGAGCAGAAATATCAGGCGTTTTTCCAGCACAACGCCGTGCCGGAAAGCCAGATCCCGGCGCACTTGAAGCCCATGATCCGGGGCATGTTCACCAACCGCCCCTACATTGAAGGGGCCTGGATGGACAAGCACTGCGGCAAGTATTACCTGCAATACGCCTGTCCTGGCACCCAATACAACACCTATTCCGACGGCGTATACGTGGGCGACAGCCCTTTAGGGCCCTTCACCCTGGCGAAAAACAACCCCTATTCCTATCATCCCGGCGGCTTCCTGCCCGGTGCGGGCCATGGCAGCACCATGCAGGATGAACAGGGCAACTGGTGGCATACCGCTACCATGCGCGTCAGCGTGAATCACGATTTTGAACGCCGGGTGGGCCTGTGGCCCGCGGGCTTCGACGCGGACGGGGAGCTGTACTGCAACCAGCGCTACGGCGACTGGCCGATGGCACTTTCAGGCGATCCCTGGCGGGACCCCGCCTGGATGCTGCTGAGCGTGGGAAAGGACGCCTGCGCCTCCTCCTGCACGGAGGGCCACGAAGCCAACAAGGCCACCGAAGAGAACGTGCAGACCTGGTGGCAGGCGGCAACGAACAACCGAGACGAATGGCTGACCGTTGATTTGGGCAAGGCCTTCCGCGTCCACGCGGTGCAGGTCAATTTTGCCGACGACAAGATCGACACCCCCTGCCCCGGCGAAATCCGCCCCGGCACCCAGGCCCGGTACATCGAGGAACGGGACCTGAGAACCCAATGGAAGCTGGAAGGGTCCCTGGACGGCATAGCCTGGTTCGTGATTGAGGACAAATCCCAGGCGGAAACCGACCTTTCCCACGATCTGATCGTGCGGGAGGAGGGATTTGAAGCTCGGTTCCTGCGCCTGTCCCAGATGGCGGTGCCATACGATCAAAAGCCCTGCGTTTCGGGCCTGCGCGTGTTTGGCCTGGGTGAAGGCGAAAAGCCTGCCGTGCCCGTGTTCACCGCCCTGCGTGTCGGCGATCTGGATATGAACGTGCATATCCAAAAGCAGGAAAACACTCTGAGCTACAACATCCTGTTTGGCGAAAGCCCGGAGAAGCTGTATCATAATTATATGGTATTCCATGACAGCGATCAGCGCGTCGGCGCGCTGATCAAGGGCCGGGAATACTTTGTCCGGGTGGACGCCTTCAACGAATGCGGCATCACCCAAGGGACCTGCGTGAAGCTGTAAGGAGGTACATCTATGTCTTTCCCCAAAGATTTTCTCATCGGCGCGTCCACCGCCGCCCATCAGGTGGAGGGCAACAACGTATGCAGCGATTACTGGGCCCAGGAGCACATGCCCCACAGCAGCTTCACCGAGCCCAGCGGCATCGCCTGCGACCATTACAACCGGTATGAGGAAGATATCAAATTGATGGCCCAGGCGGGCTTGAACGCCTATCGGTTTTCTATCGAATGGGCCCGGATCGAGCCGGAGGAAGGGCAATTTGATGAACGGGAGATCGAGCACTACCGCCAGGTGATTGCCTGCTGCAAGGCAAACGGCGTGGAGCCCCTGGTGACGCTGATGCACTTTACCAGCCCGGTATGGCTCATTCAGAAGGGCGGCTGGGAAGCGGAGAGCACCGTAGCGTATTTCCGCCGCTACGCCGAATATGTGACCCAAAAGCTGGGCAGTGAGCTTCATTATATCTGCACCATTAACGAGGCCAACATGGGATTGCAATTGGCAGCCATCTCCCGCCGCTTCCGGCTGATGGCGGAGCAGGCGAAGAACGCCAAAAAGGCTGAGGGCACCGTGCAGGTGGGCATGAACTTTGAAAAAATGATGGAAAACATGAAGTATGCCGCCATGGAAAACGCCCAGGTGTTCGGCACGCCGCAGCCTCAAATCTTCGTTTCCTCCCGCACGCCGGAGGGGGACGCCCTGGTGTTCCGGGCGCACCAGGCGGCGAAAGCGGCCATCAAGGAAATATATCCGCAAATACAAGTCGGCACCACCCTGTCCCTCCACGACCTGCAAGCCCTGCCCGGCGGGGAAAAGTTTGCGGAGGACGCCTGGGACGAGGAATTCCGCCACTATCTGCCCTACATCCAGGGGGACGACTTCCTGGGCGTGCAGAATTACACCCGTACCCAGTACGGCCCCCAGGGCCAGCTTCCCTGCCCGGAGGGGGCGGAACTGACCCAGATGGATTACGAATTCTATCCCGAGGCGCTGGAGCACGTGATCCGCAAGGTGCATGAGGATTTCAAGGGCGATCTGATCGTCACCGAAAACGGCATCGCCACATCCGACGACAGCCGCCGGGTGGAGTTCATCCGCCGAGCGCTCAAGGGCGTGGAAAATTGCGTCGCCGACGGCATCCCCGTGAAGGGCTACTGCCATTGGAGTCTGATGGACAACTTTGAATGGCAGAAGGGATTTTCGATGACCTTCGGCCTGATCGCCGTGGACCGCAAAACCATGGCGAGGCAGCCCAAGGAAAGCCTGTATTATTTAGGAGCACGGAGGGAAGCGAAATGACGGAGCGGGAGCAGATCACTAAGGAAATCCAGCAGCAGTTTCGGGCTGTGATGATGGAGCGCTTCGGCCACGAAAAGGAACGCAAGCTGGCCAACTATCGCCAGCAGAACGCCTATATCCGCAAAGGGGAAACGCTGTTCACCGGTTCCTCCCTGATGGAGGGATTCCCCATCACGGAATATTGCCTGAACGAGGGCCTGCCCATCGCATATAACCGGGGCATCGGCGGCTACACCACCGATGAATTCCTGGCCGCCATCGACACGGTACTGCTGGACCCACAGCCCCGCAAGCTGTTCCTCAACATCGGCACCAATGATATCAATTTCCGGCAGGACGGGGAGGACTGGTTTACTCACCTGTCCCGCAACGAGCGCAAAATCTGCGAAATCATCCGGGAAAAGCTGCCGGACGCCGAGGTGTACCTGATGGCCTATTATCCCGTCAACTGGGATGCCCCCGGGGCCAAGGCCGGCGGCGGCCTGGGCGCGCGCACCAATGAAAATGTGGACAAGGCCAACCGCATGGTGGAGGCGCTGGCAAAGGAATTCGGCTTCCATTACATCGACGTGAACGACGGCCTGAAGGACGAAAACGGCAACCTGAAGATCGAGCACACCCAGGACGGCATCCATTTCGATTCCGCCGCTTACCGCACGGTGTTTGAGCGTCTGCGGCTTTACCTGGGATAAATGAAAAGCCGACAGGCGGATGTTCATCCTTCATGCGCAATTGAATAACGATCATGATAATAACTCTTGGCGCACAAAGAATGTATCAAATTGCTTGAAAAATAATTGATGAGATATGCTTTAAACCGTGTTCGCCAAATGAAACTTTTCCAATATCCACTTTCGCAGCATATGAAATGCTTCCCCGCCCCGATCCCGCGGATGGGGAAGATCGACCCGGATGATCTCGCTGATGCGGCCAGGGCGCGGCGTCATGATCACGATCCGGTCAGACAGATAGATGGCCTCGTCCACATCATGGGTCACCAGGATCATGGTGGCCTTATTTTGCGCGCGGATTTCCAATAAACGATCCTGCAAATCGGCCCTGGTAAAAGAATCCAACGCGCCCATGGGCTCATCCAGCAACAATAGTTCTGGATCGTTAATCAGGGCGCGGGCAATGGCTACCCTTTGCGCCATGCCGCCGCTGATCTCATGCGGATAGGCTTTTTCAAAGCCGTCCAGGCCGACCATATGGATGAACCTCGGCACCTGATCTCTCTGTCGCTTATAGAGATGCCGAGCTTTCAGACCGGATGATATATTTTGCTCCACCGTCATCCAGGGGAACAGGCTGCCCTGCTGAAAAATATAGCCGCGGCTGGGATCTGGGCCGGAAATTATCTGATCATCCATGAGCAATTGCCCGGCCTGGGGGCGATCCAGGCCGCCGATCAGCCGCAGCAGCGTCGTTTTCCCGCAGCCGGAGGCGCCGATGATGGACAGAAATTCGCCTCTGTATACTTCCAGGCTGATGTGCTGCAAAGCTTCCACGCCCGCGGCCTGCGGATTTCCGCTTTCGGTATACACCCGGCTCACATCCTGGATTTTCAGAATGACCTCGCTCACACAAATTGCCCCCTCTGCCACCGAAGCACATACGCTTTCACGGCGTTCAGCACGGCCAGGATCAGGCTGAACAGGATCGCCATGACCAGAATCGTGGCGAACACCTTATAATAAGCGGCCCACACCTTGACCACATTGATGTAATAGCCCAGGCCGCCGGGCTGCCCCATCATTTCCGCCATGACCAAGCAGGTGAAGGAGGAGGCGCAGGCGGTCGTGACGCCCGTAAAAATCTGGGGCATGGCATTGGGCACCGCCACCCGGAACACAAGAAAAGGCGTCTTTGCCCCAAGCGTCCTGGCTGCTTCAAATTGGGTGCGGGGCGTGTTCTTGATACCAAAGGCCGTTTGAGAGGCTACCGGGAACCAGGAGCAAATGGCGATCAGGAAGGTCGCGGCCCAAAATGGCGTGGGCAGCATGGTCAAAGCAAAGGGCATCCAGGCCACGGCAGGGATCACGCCGGTCATGCGCAGGACAGGATAAATCCAATAATACGCCCTGGGAAACCACCCGATCAGGATGCCTGTGCCCACTCCCAGCACCACGCCGCTTAAAAACCCGGCGCTGAACAGGCGCAGGGAATAGAGCAGGTTGATCCACACCTGCTCCGTATCGATCAAAAAAGTTTCCAGGATCTGGGCTGGGCCCGGGAAAAAGGGCTGGGGCGTAACGCGCAGCTTCGTGCCCGCGATATCATAGATCAGCAGCAAAATCCCCATGGCGAAGCGGAACTTGGCCTGCTTGCCATATTTTTCCCGGCGGGAAGGATCAAAAATGGCCCGGACGGCAGCCAGCAGATAAATCAGGATTACCGTCAAAAGCACCAGACGGTAAAAACCGTTCAGATCTACAGCCAGCCCGCCCAGCTGGTATGCCGGCGTTTTGATGCCGGACGCCACCTGGGGAAACAGCAGATTGCCCAGGATCGCAATAAAAAAGCCTGCGCTGGTCAGCAGCGCGGCCAACCCCAGCTTTTTCAGTGAAATGACCGATTGGATCGCCATGGACGGCGGCGCGGAAACGGCAGGGCGCGTGGAACGGGATTGTACAGCATGCATAGGGGGATCTCCCTTCATGATAGCGCCGTCCCCGCCGCAGACGAAGGAGGAAAGCCTGCGGCGGAGACAGCTTTGACATGGACGGACGGCAATTATTCCTGGCCCAGCGTCAAGTCGATATAGGTGTAAGCCTTTGCGATGTATTCCGCGGGATCGGTGTGCAGATAGCCGATATCGTAAAGCGCCTGGGCGAAGTATTCCACGTCGGCCTTCACATCCACCACGTTGGTGCCGTGCTCATGATGCGGATAGGAATAGGACTTTACCAGCTGTACCGCCAGATCGTGATCCTCAATGGATACATAGCCCGCCTGGGTGACCAGCTCCACCGCTTCCTCGGGATGCTCCGCGATCCAGGCCTGGGCTTTATGATAGGCGCGCAGCTCAGCGGCAATCAGCTCGGGCTGTTCCTCCACCACCTTGGTGGAAGCATACAGATAGCAGCAGTAGTGGCCCACAAAGGGTTCATCCTTGCCGATATCCAGGATGGTGCGGGCGGTGCCTTCATTTTCGGTGACGCTGGCGATGGGATCCCACAGGGCGGCCACATCCACCACGCCCTGCTTCAGCGCTTCCACCTCCAGAGCGCCGTCATTGAAGGGAAGGAACTGCACTTCGTTGATAGAGATGCCGTTCTGCTCCAGCCACAGCAGCGCCACCTGATAAGGCGTTCCGCCGATTTCATCCACGCCGATGACCTTGCCCTTCAGGTCTTCCACGCCCTGGATTTCGGAATCTGGCAGCACTTCCAGCTTGATGCAGCCCTGGTGCAAGCCGTCCACGATGGTCATCTGGATATCCGCTTCAATGGAGGGGAAGTACTGGAAGTCGCCGTTAATGGTGGAAATCGTGCCGTTGTTCAGGCCGATCTTCTTCGCCTCAAAATCAGCGGTGATCAATTCCACGTCGATGCCTTCTTCGGCGAAATAGCCCAGCTCATAGGCAAGATAGGTGGGAGAATTGCATAGGGAGCCGCTCTTGCCGGGAATGGTGATTTTCCATTTGTATTCGGGCGTGGTTTCGGCCAGCGCGGGAATCGCCAGCGTCAGGGCAATGGCAAGCGCCAGCACAACAGAGACAGCGGAAAAAAGCTTTTTCATAAATCAGGAACTCCTTTTCTTCATTTGGTTCAGATAGGTATCTATATCAATCGCCTGTGGGGGCTGCAGACCGCAGACGATGGATAGCAAAAAAAGAAGAGCAGCGCGGATAAACGCCCTGCTCTTTCCCACATGAAATGAACCTTTACGGTGATCTCGTGGCCGAAAGGGCAGGCATAGCACAACAACACATCATCATGATGCGGGGAAGACAACACAGCATTTCCTTATCCCGCTTCATCAAGCCCGCCTCCTTTCGTTTGATTGCGCAAAGTATAGCATACCGTTTATGAGCCGTCAAATTGGAAATGCCTATGGAAATGCATCTGAACCGCCTATCTGCGGGGGAGGAGCGCCTGGACAGACGGTATCCGGCGCGCTGTTACCATTGCGGGTGAATCGTTTCCCGGAGATACTGATCATAGATATCCCGCACGGCCTGCATCTGCGCCTCGGTGAGGGGCGGAAGCTCGGCGGCCCGCACGTTGTCCAATACCTGGGAAGCCCGGCTGGCCCCGGGGATCACCACGGAAACCTCGGGATGCATCAGGATCCAGCGGATGGCGATGGGGGCCAGATCGTTGGCGCCAAGCGCCGCTTTCAGCGCTTCCACCGCCTCCAGCCCCAGGGCATAGGGCACGCCGGAAAAGGTTTCGCCCTTGTCAAAGGCTGCGCCTTCCCGATTGTAGCTGCGGTGATCCTTGGGGCCAAAGGCCGTATCCTTGGTATATTTGCCCGTCAGTAGGCCGCTGGCCAGGGGCACCCGGGCGATGACGCCCACGTTCTTTTGCGCGGCCAGGGGAAGGAGCTCATCCAGGGGCTTGAGCCGGAACATATTGAAGATCACTTCCAGGGCCGAAATGCCGTATTCCATGGCCTGGATGCCCTCCTGCGCTTTCTCAACGCTCACGCCGTAAGCCGCGATCTTGCCCAGCTTCTTCTGCCTGCCCAGCTCCGCAAAAATATCGTCCCGGGCAAAGACCGGCGTGGGCGGGCAATGCAGCAGGATCATATCCAGCTTTTCCAGCCCCATGCGCCGGAGGCTGTCCTCAATGAACCCCGCGACGGCCGCCGGGGTGTACATCTCCGCTGTGTGCGGATTGAGCCGCCGGCCGCATTTGGTGGTGATGTAGAATTTGTCCGGGCGTGCGGCGATATACGCCCCGATGGTCTCCTCGCTTTTGCCGCCGTTATAGACGTCCGCTGTGTCGATGAAGGTGATGCCCGCCTCCTCCGCCGTTTCCAGGATGCGGAAGGCCTCCTCCCGGCTGAAGGGATCGCCCCATTTGGCGCCCAGCTGCCAGGTGCCCAGGCCGATTTCCGATACCGTTTTTTCCGTTTTGCCCAATATGCGCTGTTTCATTTTTCCCTCCTGATCCGCCCGCTGGGGACGCTCGTTTTGTCCGTCGCTTCGCTTTTTCTTTCTAACTCTGCATTTTTTCACTCATTGACAGATGAATATTTATTCGCTACAATCATAACAGATAAGGAATCCGTTGTAAAGGCTGATTCCGGATTTATGAAGGGAGAAACGTTATGAGCAAAAAACTGGTCGCTTATTTTTCCGTCAGCGGCGTTACCGCCAAGGTCGCCCAGGAAATCGCAGCCGTGGAAGGCGCCGACTGCTTTGAAATCACGCCCGAAACGCCCTATACCGCCGAGGATCTGGACTGGCGCAATCCGGCCTCCCGCAGCACGGTGGAAATGAAGGATCTGAACTGCCGCCCCGCGGTGAGCGGCTGCGTGGAAAACATGGGGGAGTACGGCGTGGTCTTCGTGGGCTTTCCCATCTGGTGGGGCCGGGAGCCCAGCGCGGTGGATACCTTCCTGACCGCCTATGATTTCAGCGGCAAAAAGATCGTGCCCTTCTGTACCTCCGGCGGCAGCGACATCGGCAAGACCGCCGAGCGCATCCAGTCCCTGGTGGGTGAAAACGCCTGCGTGGACGCCGGCAAGCGCCTGGGCGGCGAGGTATCCGAAGAGGACCTCAAAATCTGGACAGAAGGCCTGCAGCTGTAAGGCGAGCAATGTGCAAACCTGCATGATAAAGGAGGAGAACCCATGAATGAAGCCCTAAACAACCTGCTGACCCGCCGGTCCTGCCGCGCCTATCAGGCGGAGCAGATCAAGCCCGAAGAGCTGGACGCCATCCTGGAAGCCGGCACCTACGCCGCCACCGGCATGGGCAAGCAAACGCCCCTCATCGTGGCGATCCAGGATCCGGAGATCCTGCAAAAGGTTGAGCGCCTGAACAGCGCCGTCCTTGGCAATCCCGACGGCCATCCCTTCTATGGGGCCCCCACCGTGGTGGTGGTTTTCGGCCACAGCGACAGCGCCCTGGAATTGGCCGACGCCAATTTGGTCATCGGCAATCTGCTCAACGCCGCCAACGCCATCGGTGTGGATTCCTGCTATATCTGGCGGGCCCGGGAAGCCTTCGATACCGAGGAGGGCAAGGCCCTCAAGGCTGCCTTTGGCATTCCCGAGGAATACATTGGCGTGGGCAACGTGATTCTGGGCTACGGCAAGCCGGAAGGAAAACGTCCCGCCGCGCCCCGTAAGGCGGATTATATCCGCAAGGTGTGATCCGCGCAGCAGATCATCTATCCGCCCTGCCCTTCGCGGCAGGGCTTTTCCGTAAGGCGGAAAACGCGCAAATTCTTTTTTTGAAAAAACGCATTCCACACATTTTCCACACAATTCTGTGCTATGCTCCGGTTGTGATTGAAAGGAAGTGTGATGCATGAAACGGAAACAAGGCGGCATTTTGCTGATTCTGCTCCTGGCTGCGGTGATGCTGGCGGGCTGCGCCGCCCAAACGGAAAAAGCGGCGGACACGGATGTGAACGCCGCAAGCGATACGCTGACCTTCAGCGCGGCGGAGCTGACCCAGGAGCCCACTTTTGTGGATTGGACGCAGGATGGCACCGCCATGCAGCTGATCGCCCGGAAGGATGAAACCGGCGCGGTATGGCTGGCTTTTAACACCTGCCAGTCCTGCGGCGGCTCGCCCTACGCCTGGTTTGAATATCTGGGTGAGAACACCCTGCAATGCCAGAACTGCGGCCTGACCTTCCCGCTGGACACCGTGGGCACCACCAAGGCGGCGGGCTGCAACCCGGTGACGATCACCGAGTTCACTGTGGACGGCGATACCGTCACCGTGCCGCAAGCCGTGCTGGTCGATAACGCGCAGCGGTTCACCAACTGGAAGAAGATCGATCAGAAATGAACGCGCAGAGTAAAACCTGGCATATCGGCGGGATGCATTGCCCGCACTGCGAAACAGCCATCCTGCGGGCTGTAAAAGGATTGGACGGTCTGGAAACGCCCCGGGCCGATTATCGGGCGGGCACGCTGACGGCGCAATGGGACGCAAGCCGCCTTTCGGAAGAAAAGCTGGCGGACCGCATCGCCCAGGCGGGCTACGAGCTGAAGCGCGAAAACAAAAGCCTTTTGCGGCGGGCCCTGACGCTGCTGGGCGTTTGCTTGGCGCTTGCCGCCCTGTACCTGCTCTTTGCGGTCACGCCCCTGGAGGGCCTGCTCAGCTCCTTCCCCACCGCCCGCGCGGGCATGAGCCTGGGCGCGCTGTTTGTGGTGGGGCTGCTCACGTCCCTGCATTGCGTGGCCATGTGCGGCGGCATCAACCTGGCCCAGAGCGCAGCTTCCGCCCAATCAGGCAGGAAGATCAGCGCGTCCAACATCCAATACAATGCTGGACGCCTGATCTCCTATACCCTGGTGGGCGGCATCGTGGGGGCCCTGGGCTCGGTGCTGCGCATCAGCACCGGCGTGCAGGCCGCCATCCAGATCATCGCCGCCGCCTTTATGGTGCTCATGTCCCTGAATATGCTGGATCTAGGCGTGCTGAAGGGCGTCATGCCCACGCTGCCGGTGGGGCTTCGGGCCAGGCTGCTGGGCAAAGGGCGCAATTCCTCCCTGTGAATCGGGCTGGTCAACGGACTCATGCCCTGCGGCCCCCTGCAGGCCATGCAGCTGTACGCCCTGTCCACCGGCAGCTGGTATATGGGCGCTTTATCGATGGCCAGCTTCTGCCTGGGCACCATCCCCCTGATGCTGGGCTTCGGCCTGGTGAGCGGCAAGCTGAACAAGCGTTTTGCCAAGCCCATGCGCATCGCCTCCGGCGCGCTGGTGCTGGTGATGGGCATGGCCATGCTGACGCGCGGCCTGTCCCTTTCCGGCGTGCAGGTGCGTTTGCCCGTCCAGACAGTGCAGGCGGACGCGTCCGTCGTGACCCAGGATTATCAAACGGTCAATTCCGAGCTGGAATGGCGGGGCTATCCCGATATTACCGTCAAAGCGGGCGTGCCGGTGCGCTGGGTGATCCACGCGGACACGGGCAAAATCACCGGCTGCAACAATGAAATGGTCATTCCCGCCCTGAACCTGCGCGTTCCTTTGCAGGAGGGCGATAACGTGGTGGAATTTACGGCGGAGGAGTCCGGCGTGATCCCCTATACCTGCTGGATGGGGATGCTGCGCGGCTCCATCACCGTGGAAGAATAAGCTGAGGAGAAAGAACATGGAACAATATTTTGTAACGGGCATGAGCTGCGCCGCCTGCCAGGCCCGGGTGGAAAAGGCCGTCAGCAAGGTGCCGGGCGTGACCAATTGCTCGGTGAGCCTGCTCACCAATTCCATGGGCGTGGAGGGTTCCGCCTCTTCCCAGGCCATTATCAGCGCCGTGGAAGCGGCGGGCTATGGCGCCAGCCTGAAAACCAGCGCGAAGGCGGCGGAAAGCGCCGCTTCCGCCGATG
>JAFUDW010000116.1 GCA_017464225.1 Clostridia bacterium
GATGCCGATCACCGGCAGCGTGGTGTTGGCCGCCAGCGCTCCGGCCAGGTGCGCCGCCATGCCCGCGGCGGCGATCAGCGCGCCAAAGCCCCGCTCCCGGGCGCTCACGGCAAACCGCCGGGCCTCCTCAGGCGTACGGTGTGCGCTGTAAACATGCACCTCAAAGGGGATATCCAGGCTTTTCAGCGTGTCCGTGGCCTTTTTGACCACCGGCAGGTCGCTGTCGCTGCCCATGATGATGCCGATTTTCCGCATGGTTTTTCCTCCCGCAAAAATAAAAATGAGCGCACGCTGACCTATACGATCGAAGGCAGGTGCACCCAGACGGCCGGCTTTTCGCGCTCCCGTTCCGCTGTGGTGCTCCACTCATACCGGGCAGGTATTATCCGTCAGTCGCGGGAGGCGGCGCTTTTCAGCGCTTTTTTAGTGTAGCATTCTCCGGTTGGCATTGTCAAGTCAAAAACATTCGTGATTTTCGCAATATTTCCCCGGATTTATTTCGTCAAATTGCCCAAGAAAGGAAAAATCAGTTTAAAAATCCGAACAAACATCTTGACACAGTTCCGAATGTGCGTTATAATCCCACAGAATCAGCGGTGGTCAGACCGCTGGGCGGAAAGGAGCAGGCTATGGACCGCATCAGACTGGCGGGCTGCGCGCAGCCCGGGCCCCGGGTCATGGAGGCGTTCTCCTCCCTTCCTTTGGATTCCAACCATAGTTATACGATTTTTCCCGGCTTTTGCGATGTGCACGTGCATTTTCGTGAGCCGGGCTTTTCTTATAAAGAGACCATCGCGTCGGGCAGCCGGGCGGCGGCCCGGGGCGGATATACCGCCGTATGCGCCATGCCCAACCTGAATCCCGTGCCCGACAGCCTGGCGCATCTGCAGCCCGAGCTTGACCTGATCCGGGATACCGCCGTTATCGCCGTATACCCCTACGCCGCCATTACAGCAGAACAGAAGGGGCGGACGCTTGCCGATCTGGACGCGCTGTCTCCCCATGTGGTCGCCTTTTCGGACGACGGCCACGGCGTGCAGGATGCCGGCATGATGCGCCAGGCCATGCAGGCCGCCAAACGGCTGGGCAAAATAATCGCCGCGCACTGCGAGGACAACAGCCTGCTGCGCGGCGGATACATCCACGACGGCGCCTATGCCGCCGCCCACGGCCACCGGGGCATCTGCTCCCAAAGCGAATGGGGGCCCATCGCCCGGGATATCGAGCTGGCGGCTCAAACGGGCTGCGCCTATCACGTGTGCCATATCTCCTGCAAGGAAAGCGTGGCGATCCTCCGCGACGCAAAAAAATCCGGCGTGGACGTGACCTGCGAAACGGCGCCGCACTATCTGTTATTGAATGAAAACGATCTGCGGGAGGACGGGCGCTTTAAAATGAACCCGCCCATCCGGAGCCGGGAGGATCAGGAAGCGCTGCTGGAAGGGCTGTGCGACGGCACCATCGATATGATCGCCACCGATCACGCGCCCCACAGCGCCGAGGAAAAAAGCCGCGGCCTGGAAAAAAGCGCCTTTGGCATCGTGGGGCTGGAAACCGCTTTCCCGCTGCTGTATACGCACCTGGTCAAAAAGGGCGTGATCACGCTGGAAAAGCTCGTTGACCTCATGGCCGTCTCCCCGCGCAGGCGTTTCGGCATTCCCCTGGGCGAGGAATATGCCCTGTGGGATCTGGACGCCGCATACTCCATTGACCCGGACGATTTTCTTTCCATGGGCCGGGCCACGCCCTTTGCGGGCTGGCAGGCGCAGGGAAAATGCATGGGAACGGCCATCGGCGGAACGCTGATATACGCAGGGACCGCCGCCCCTTGACCCCAAAAAACCGCACGCAGTCAAACGTCACCACAACCGTACAGGAGGGATCATCATGGCAAAGCGCACCGACATTAAAAAGGTACTGATCATCGGCTCTGGCCCCATCGTCATCGGCCAGGCGGCGGAATTTGATTACGCCGGCACCCAGGCCTGCCTGGCGCTCAAGGAGGAGGGCTACGAGGTCATCCTGTGCAACAGCAACCCGGCCACCATCATGACAGATACCTCCATCGCCGACAAGGTATACATGGAGCCGCTGACGCTGGAATATATCGCCAAGATCCTGCGCTATGAGCGCCCGGACGCCATCGTGCCGGGCATCGGCGGCCAGACCGGGCTCAACCTGGCCATGCAGCTGGAAAAGAAGGGCGTGCTGCGGGAATGCGGCACGCAGCTGCTCGGCACCTCCAGCGAAAGCATCGAGCGCGCGGAGGACAGGGAGCTGTTCAAGGAAATGTGCATGAAGATCGGCGAGCCCGTGATCCCCTCCGAGATCACCTATAATATCGAAGAGGCCAAGGCGGCGGCCCAGCGCATCGGCTATCCCGTGGTGCTGCGCCCGGCCTTTACGCTGGGCGGCACGGGCGGCGGCTTCGCCAACGACGAGGCGGAGCTGATCGAGATCGGCATGAACGGCTTCGCCCTTTCCCCTGTCCATCAGGTGCTGGTGGAAAAGAGCGTGAAGGGCTATAAGGAGATCGAGTTTGAGGTCATGCGCGACAGCAACGACCGCGCCATCACCATCTGCGGCATGGAAAACATCGATCCCGTGGGCGTGCACACCGGCGACAGCATCGTGGTGGCCCCCATCCTGAGCCTAAACGAGCACGATCTGAAAATGCTGAACGACAGCGCCATCCGGATCATCCGCGAGCTGAAAATCGAAGGCGGCTGCAACGTGCAGTTCGCCCTGAATCCCGAGAGCAGCGAATACTTCCTGATCGAGGTCAATCCCCGGGTCAGCCGCTCCTCCGCCCTGGCCAGCAAGGCCAGCGGCTATCCCATTGCCCGGGTCACTGCCAAGATCGCCCTGGGCATGGCGCTGGAGGAGATCGCCGTGGCCGGCGGCACGGCAGCCATCGAGCCCAGCCTGGATTACATTGTGGCCAAGTTCCCGCGCTTCCCCTTTGATAAATTCGCCAGCGCGCCCAACACCCTGGGCACCCAGATGAAGGCCACAGGCGAGGTGATGGGCATCGGCAGCACGCTGGAGGAATGCCTGCTCAAATCGGTGCGCAGCCTGGAGACCGGCGCTTATCACTTCCACCTGCCCAAGTTTGACGGCTGGACAGACGAGGAGCTGCTGAATTACATCAGCGTTTTCCGGGATGACAACGTATACGCCATATTTGAGCTGCTGCGCCGGGGCGTATCTATCCAGACGCTGCACGAAAAAACCATGATCACGGCGCTCTTCCTGGAAAGCTTCCAGCGCATCGTGGAAATGGAGCGCCTGCTCAAGGCCAACATCAATTCGGTCAAAACGCTGCGCGCCGCCAAAACCATGGGCTTTTCCGACCGCTGCATCGCCGATCTCTGGAACCTGACCGAAATTGAGGTATACAACACGCGCAAGCAGACTGGCATCACCCCGGTTTTCCGCATGGTGGATACCCTGCACACCGGCAAATACATC
>JAFUDW010000117.1 GCA_017464225.1 Clostridia bacterium
AAATGCCCCCGTGCGGGCATTTTCAGCGAGGGCGGGTTGGCAGACCCCGGACTGGTTTTCAGCGAGAAGCGGACCGGAAGGCCCCGGAGGGGCTCCCCACCCTGGCAGGGTTTTTAAGGGACAGCGCCCCTTAACGTTCCCTCCCCATCAAATTTCTGCTTTCAGGTGTATGCTTTTCATCGTCAGTATGAAACAAACAAGCCGCTCCTGTCTTTCAAGAGCGGCTTGTTTGTGCTCGATGTTTTTTACTCTGCTTCGCTTACAATGGCGATGCCCGCGCTGGCGCCGATGCGGGAGGCGCCGGCTTCAATGACATCCATAGCTTCCCGGTAATTATGCACACCGCCGGAGGCTTTTACCTTCATGCTGTCAGGGATGGAGGCGCGCATCAGCGCTACGTCGTGAGGGGTAGCGCCGCCGGTGCCAAAGCCTGTGCTGGTCTTCACAAAGTCTGCGCCTGCCCGGGCGGCGGCCTGGCAGGCCAGCGCCTTTTCCTCGTCGGTCAGATAGCAGGTTTCAATGATCACCTTGACCAGCGTGCCGTTGGCCGCTTCAACCACCGCGCGGATATCCTTTTCCACCAGGTCGATATTGCCTTCCTTGAGCGCGCCCACGTTGATCACCATATCGCATTCCTGCGCGCCATTTTCAATGGCGTTGCGTGTTTCAAAGGCCTTCACCTCGGAGGTGTTCGCACCCAGCGGAAAGCCGATCACCGTGCAAACCTTAACGCCGGTGCCCTTGAGCAGCGCGGCGGCGCGGGCCACATGGCAGGGATTGACGCACACGGAGGCAAAATGATATTCGGCCGCCTCTTTGCACAGCGCGTCGATCTGCGTCGTGGTGGCAAAGGCTTTCAATTGGGTATGGTCAATCATGGCGGCGATTTCAGCCTTCTTCATGTGTGCTCTCCTCCTGTTCCTGGCGTTCATTGTGCTCAAACCAGCGGCGGGCGTAAGCGGCCACGGCGGGCGCGATTTCCTTGATGCTCCACGCGCTGGTGTTTACCGTGATGTGATAACTGTCGGCCTGGCCCCATTTGCGCCCGGTGATCATTTCATAGGTCTGGCCGCGGTTTTTATCGATGCGTTTGATGTTCTGCTCGATTTCCTTGGTGCTCAGGTCTTCATTTTCGGGGGCGCGCTCCTTACAACGCTGCACCTTGCTGGCCATATCGGCGCAGACAAACACCTTGAAGGGGTTATAGGATGCCAGCAATACGTCTGCGTTGCGGCCCACGATCACGCAATCCTTGCCGCTCTGGGCGATTTCTTCCACCACCCGGGTCTGTTCCTGCAGCAGGCCCACCTGGGCCGACTGCATCATGTTGCCGCTGCCAAAGGAATTATGGAAGGTCAGCGGGATGCGCTGCCAGATGCCGGTTTCCAGTGTTTTTTCTACATAGTTTTCATCCAGCCCCCGCGCCTGAGCGATGGAGCTGATGATCTCCCGGTCATAGTAATCAAAGCCCAGCAGTTCTGCCAGGCGCTTGCCCAGCTCACGGCCGCCGCTGCCAAATTCGCGGCTGATGGTGATAATCCTCATCTGTAATCTCCTCCTTAATCCGAAGGTACCCTATTTTTATTATACCTTGAAACATGAAGGACGTCAAATAGAAAATACATAGCGCCCGCGGCGCAAAGCGCTGTTCCCGCGATGGGGTATACAACGGTCAGCCGGTGGCTGGTGCCGTATATCTCCAGCGCGCCGCGGAACAGACTGCCCACGGTCAGCGTTGCGATGCCCGCGCGCCACAGTGCCGCGCCTGCCGGCCGTTCCCGGTTGATCAGCAGGCAGCACAGCGTACCGCCGGATAGGGGATAGGCGAAGGCGAACACCATGGCGTAAGACCATACGCCATGGCTGAATTGCTCATAAACCCATGCGAACAAGGCGCAGAAAAGAGCGGCAGCCGTATACCAGATCGCCCTGCGCCGGACGGGGTCAGAAGATGGCCACAATATCGCTCACGCTCCTTTCGCCGCTGCGGTTGCCCGTTGTGGTGGGCGTATTGACCACCTGGCCGTTGAATACCATGACCGACGAGCCGCCTCCGTCCAGATTATATGCCGTCTGCGCGCCCAGGCTTTGCAGAAATTGTGCCAGCTGGTAAAGGCTCAGCCCCTGACTGGCGGACGTGCGGCCATCGGCCACCGCAAACAGGTAATGCAGCGGGCCTACCTGAGCCAGGGCTGTGCGGGGATTGCTGGCCATGGCGCGTCCCACCTCGTCCTGGGGGCTGACGGTCACGCCGCCATTTTCCACCAGCGCCGGGCCAAAGGAGAGCACCTGCGCCGCGCCGTTCTGTACCAGCGCTTCGGCGCTGATCTCATCCTCGCGGATGATGCTGAAATCGCCGCTTTCATCGATCACCAGATCTTCCTGTCCGCGCTGGGACGAGGCGCGGTAGAGCACGCCGTTGCGCACCACATAGCCTTTTTCCCGGGCGCCGTAATAATCGCCGTTGACCGCCAATACGGCGGATGTGCGCTGGGCCATCGAGGAAGGCGCTTCGGTGATATTGCGCCCGTAGGTGTCCCGGGCCAGCACGGCGGACAGTGCGTCCGGGGAGGAGAGCACGACGTCGGCTACGTAAACCGTGGTATCCTCCACCCGGTAGGTGGTCAGCGTCACGCTTGTTTGCCCGTCGCTGTACGCGGATGGGTTGTCTGCGGGAATGCTGGGCTGTATTGTCGCTTCAGTCGTCTTCTGCCGGGTCTGACTGCGGGTGCTGCCGCTTTTGCCGCGGCTGTTCTGCCTTGCGGCGGTTGGCGCGGGGGTGTCTGCCGCTTGCAGAATAACGGCAGCCGTAGGAGCGGGCGCTGCAGGCTGATAGGCGTGGGGGATCACAAAGGTATCCAGCGCAAGCCAGGCGGTAAAGCCCGTCAGGGCCAGGCTGTAGCCGATGCCAAACAGTTTGGAGCTTTTCATGGGTTTTCCTTTCCTGTATGCATGGAAAGGGGAACGCAGCCGCTCCCCTTTTTTTATGCTGTTTATCTGCGGCCGCCTCCATGGTGACCGCCGCCGGGCATCTGGCCGCCGGGCATCTGGCCGCCGGGCATCTGGCCGCCGGGCATCTGACCGTCAGGCATCTGGCCGCCGGGCGCGTACAGATCGTTGGGGATCTGCTGGTCATCTGGCGTTTGCTGCCCATCGGGGGACTGCTGCTGTCCGCCTTGACCGTTCCGGTTGTTCCGGCCGCCGCCGAAGCCTCCGCCAAAGCCGCCCCAGCCCGAGCCGCTGCCGGAAACGGTGCTGCTGGGGGTCACCTGGGTGCTGCCGCTGGCGTTGGATACTGAATAGGTCTGGCCCACAGCCAGATCAGGGCTGCTGATCACAACGCACTGATAGGTCTTTTCCACTGTTCCGCTGAACAGCGCGCTGCCGTTGGCATCGGATACCGTAATGGTATCGGCGCTGCCGCTCAGGTTAACCATGATGGCTACCTGGGTGGAGGATGAGCCGAAATTCTCCGCCATGCCGCTGGCGCCCGCCGCGATGACAGTACCGCCGGTAATGACCGCGCTGCCGTTGTAATCCAGCGCGCCGTTGCCGCTGTTCGTAGGCCCGGAAACCACGATGGTTCCGCCGTTCACATACAGATCGCCGTTGGAATCGATGCCGTCGCCCTGGGCGTTCACATACAGGCTGCCGCCGTTGACGGTGATGCAGGAGCCGTCGGAGGCGAACATATCATTGCGCCAGAAGCCGCTCTGGTCATTGCCGCCGGAGGAATTGACGCCGTCGTCCGAGGATACCACCGAGATATTGCCGCCGTTGATCACGATGGCCGTGGCCTCGATGCCCTCATAGCTCTGGCTGATGGCGATATCGCCGCCGTTGATGGTCAGGGTATTGTCGGCGTGCATGCCGTCGTCGCCGGAGCGCATATTCAGCGTGTCGCCGTTTATCGTCAGGTCGCCGTCGGTGTGCAACGCGTCGTCCGCCGCGTCGATAGCGATATCGCCGCTCAGCAGGATCAATTGGCCGCTGGCTTTGATCCCCTTGGTGCTGGCGGTATCCTGGCTTGCGGTTTGGCTGTTGTTCCAGCCGCCCCGGAAGCCCATCATCATATCCTGGGTATGGGTCTCGCCGTTGGCCGCGCCGCCGCCCGCGGTGATATCAAAGCTGCCGCCCGCGATCAGCACATAGCCCTTGCTCGTATCCTCTTCGTTCTTGGCGCGTATGCCGTCCTTGCCGGAGCTGATGGTAAAATCGCCGTCCGCGATGCGCACGCTGTCGTTGGCGTCAATGCCGCGGCCCTCGGCGGTGATGCGGTATACGCCGCCGGTGATTTTCAGATCGTCCTTGCCCACGATGCCGTGATTGGCCGATACGATGGTCAGCGTTCCGGAACCGTTCAAAGTGATGTCATCACGGGAGAAGATAGCGGCGTCGATTTCGTTTGATCCGTCATAGGAGGCCATGGTCAGCGTGTTCTCACTGCCCTCGGCCAGCGTGATAAAGGTTTTATCGGCGTTTTCAATGTACAGGGCGGCGCCGTTTTCAGCGGTGATATTCACGTTGTTCAGCACCAGCTGAACCTTATCGCTGTCGCCGGCGTTCACGGTGACCGTGCCGTTCATTGCGCCTGAGAGCACATAGGTGCCGGCTTCCGTGATGCTGATCCCGCTCTGGCCGTTCAGATCCAGATAAACGGCCTCCGAGGCGTCCCAATCGCCGGACAGATCGCGCTTGGAAAAATAATCGCTCAGGTCATAGGCCGCGCTTTCGGCCTGTACGTCGGTCAGTGCGAATACCGTGCAGGTGCTCAGCGTGAAAACGGCGAGCATCAATATGGTCAATAGCTTCTTCATGATATTTTCCTCCATTTCCATCACAGGTCAGAGGCGGCGCCGGCGGCGCGGCAAAGAGAGATTTCCAGATTGCCATTATGGCAGCGCAGCTCGTCGATCATTTCCTTGGTTCCGGCGTCCTTGCGGACAGTCACGGCATAGCGCAGCCTGAACATGCTGCCCATGTTGATTGTCTTTACCTGCTCCAGTTTCCACTTGGCGCAGTATTTGTTCAGTATGGCGTCAAACTCGCCCTCGTAATTCAGATCTTCGGGAACGGTGATGCGCAGCTCTTTTTCCAGTCCCCGCGCGGCGGGATCAAAGCCGTTCCATATCAGGAAGGCGGCGCATAGGATCAGGGTGAACAGCACGGCGTAGGCCAGATAGCCCATGCCGGCGATCAGCCCGGCCACCATGGCCAGAAAGATCATCGCGATCTCTTTGGCAGAGCCCGCCGCGCTGCGGAAGCGCACCAGGCTGAACGCGCCTGCCGTGGCCACGCCCGCGCCCACGTTGCCGTTGACCATCATGATGACCACGCAGCTCAGGGCAGGCAGGGCGAACAGCGATACCAGAAAGCTCTGAGTATAGCCCGTGCGGCGGGAAGCCGCCAGGGCGATCAGTCCACCGATGACCAGCGCTACGCCCACACAGAGCAGAAATTGGCTGGCCGGGATCACGGTAACGGACGCGGAATCGAAAATCCCTTTAAGAATATTCTCAAGCATAGCGGATGCCTCCCTTATTCTCTTTCGCCCTCATCTGCTGATAAGCGGCGCCATATTTTGAAAAGCTGGTTTTGTAGATCCTGTTTTCGGACAGGAACCTGACCATCCACAGGGGATAGCCGCCCGGGCTTTTCAGCTCCATCAGCACGCTGTCCGGCGGAAGGATCATATCGCCCATGGCGCTGCCGGAAAGATCGATATCCTGCGTGCGCCACCGGATGTTTTCATCCAGCGTCAGGCGAAAGTCCGTGCCGTCCACCGGGGCGTAAGCCTCGCGCTCATAGCTGAGCAGCATGGCCGGGCGGAGCGTGGGGCCGTAGAATGCGCGGAAGGCTTCTATCTCCCGGGCGATCTGGCTGTCTGTGGGCAGCGGAGCGCCGCTCTCCAAGGCGTCCATGGCCTGCCGGTGTGGGAGGGCCAGGCGGCGTTTGTACACCACCGATTCAAACTTCTTTTTGAGCTCCACAAATACCGTGCTGTCGCCTGTGGCCTTCTGGTAGCTGCGCACCCTGAGCTTTTCTTTGTACAGGGGCTTTTCAATGGATGTGCGCACCAGCCGGTAACTGTCGGTATCAAAGTAGATGTTGCGGATGGTGTGACGGCCGTATTGATCCAGGGCCAGGTGCCCTTCCATGGCTTCTATCAGCAGATCCCGCTGTCTGCGGTTCAGAATGTACTTTACCTCGTAACGCTTGAATGTCATCTGAGCATCCATTGCTCTCACCTCCTGACGCGCTTATCTTACAAAAGAAAGCTTAAAGCAACCTTAAAGGAAAAAACTTTTTGTATGCATTTTACGCGGAAGCTGTGAAAAGGAAGTGGCGTAAATATGAACAAAACCATTGAAACCGTGAAAAATATTCTGTATAATCATACGTATCAAGCTACGGAGGAAGAAAGCCATGTCCCAACATATGCGCGGCGGGCCCATGGGCCGCGGATTTCTGACCGAGGAGGAAAAAGCAAACAGGCCCCGCGTTACGGGCGCGCTGCTGCGGCGCGTATTTTCTTATTTGAAGCCATATTGGAAGCAGCTGGCGCTGATATTGGCCGCCATCGCCATGAGCAGTTTGCTTTCGCTCTATCCCAGCATCCTGACCGGACGCATCATCGACGAAGGACTGATCGGCAGGAGTCTGTCCGCGCTGGTGAAGCTGATCCTTTTATCCCTGGGCGTCACGCTGCTCAGCAGCCTGATCGGCGTGGGGCAGAATTACCTCAACACCTGGATCGCCCAGCATATCGCCTTTGATATGCGCAACAAAATGTACGCGCACCTGCAAAGGATGAGCCAGCGCTTTTTTACCGCCAATAACCAGGGCGATATCATCACACGCATGACCAGCGATATCAGCGGCGTGGAGCGGGTGATCACCAGCACCTTCACCTCCATCCTTTCCAATGTGATCACGCTGATCGCCGCCCTTACCATCATGTACCGGCAGAACTGGGTGCTGGCCACCATCGGCGTGCTGGTGGTGCCCCTGTTTATTATTCCCACCAGAAGCGCGGGAAAAACCCGCTGGAGCCTGACCCGGGAAAGCCAGGAGTGCAACGACGAGGTCAACGGTATCCTGAATGAAACGCTGTCGGTCAGCGGGCAGCTGCTGGTCAAGCTCTTTGGCAAGGAGCAGACTGAATACGCGCGCTACCGCGCCGCCAACGAGCGCATGGTGAAGCTGAATATCAAGGAAAGCATGGCGGGCCGATGGTTTTTCATGATCATGCAGACCTTTTCCAGCATCGGCCCCATGGCGCTGTATCTGGTGGGCGGCATTCTGATGATGAAGTACGACCATGATATCAGCGTGGGCGATATCACCGTCATGGTGGCCATGCTCAGCCGTCTTTACGGGCCGGTGAACAATCTGCTGAACATGCAGGTGGAGTGGATCCGCAGCATGGCCATGTTTACCCGCATCTTCGAGTATTTTGATCTGCCGGTGGAGATCGAAAATGCTCCGGACGCCGTGACGCCCGCCTCCTGCGATGGCAGCGTTACCTTCTCCCACGTGGATTTCAGCTATGAACCCGAGCGGCAGATCCTGCATGATGTCAGCTTTACCCTGAAGGCGGGGCACAGCGTGGCCATCGTGGGTCCCAGCGGCTCCGGAAAGAGCACCATCATCAATCTGATCCCGCGCCTGTACGACTGCCAGGAGGGAGCAGTTTATTTTGGAGACTGGGATGTGAAAAAGCTCGATCTGGTTTTCCTTCGCAAAAACGTGGGCATCGTCAGCCAGGAAACCTACCTGTTTAATGGCTCCATCCGGGAAAACCTGCTGTACGCCAAGCCCGACGCCAGCGAGGAGGAGCTGATCGAAGCCTGCAAAAAAGCCAATATTTACGATTTTGTGCAGGCGCAGCCCGAGGGCCTGGACGCCATGGTGGGCAACCGCGGACTCAAACTGTCCGGCGGCGAAAAGCAGCGGCTTTCCATCGCCCGGGTGCTGCTGAAGGATCCCGCGCTTTTGATCTTTGACGAGGCCACCAGCGCGCTGGATTCGATCTCCGAGGCCAAGATTCAGGAAGCCATCGAGCCCATCATCCAGTCACGCACCAGCATCCTGATCGCCCATCGGCTCAGCTCCATCCTGGCTGCCGATGAAATACTGGTGGTCAAGGACGGGCGCATCGTGGAGCGCGGCGTGCATGAGGAATTGGTGAAGGCGGGCGGCACCTATACCGAATTGTATGAGACGCAGTTCAAAAAAGCGCTGGAAAAAGCTGGGGAAACTCTGCAGCCCGGCGAAACTGCAAAATAACATACGAAAGATGACCGGCGAAAGAGAAACGCCGGTCATCTTTGATCATAGCGGGATTGTCGCGCGCGTCTTTTTTCTGTCCTCGGATTGACTAATGAGCGCGTTTCCCCTAAAATAATGAATGAATACACAGCTGGAGGCTTGACTGAATGGAAAGAAAAGATGGACGCGCATGCGATATGCCGCGAGCGCATAAAATAACCGTTGACTTTGTAAAGACCGCCGCAGGCAGCTGCCTGATAGAAACCGGCGGGACCCGGGTGATCTGTACCGCCTCTGTGGAGGAGGGCGTGCCGCCTTTCCTGAAGGGGAAAAACTGCGGCTGGCTGACGGCGGAGTACGCCATGCTGCCGGCCTCCACCGGCAGGCGCAAGCAGCGGGACGGCATCAAAAAGGATGGACGCGGCGTGGAAATCAGCCGCCTGATCGGGCGGGCGCTGCGCCAGGCGGTGGACCGGGAACGGCTGGGCGAGCGCACGGTCACCATTGACTGCGACGTGCTGGAGGCCGACGGCGGAACGCGCACGGCGGCTATTACGGGCGGGTTTGTGGCGCTGGTATGCGCCATCGATCGGCTGATCGGCGAGGGCAAGCTCAAGGAATCGCCCATCGTGCATCAGATCGCCGCCGTCAGCGCCGGCGTGGTGGCGGGCGTGCCCTGCCTGGATCTGTGCTATATAGAGGACAGCGCGGCTGATACCGATATGAATTTCGTCATGAACGAGCTGGGCGAGTTCATTGAGCTGCAGGGCACGGGAGAAGGCGCGGCCTTTTCCCGGGAAAAGCTGAACCGGCTCATAGATTTGGGCGAAAGCGGCTGCCGTCTGCTGATGGAGGAACAGCGCCAGGCTCTGGGGGACAGGGCGCGCTGGATCGGACAAAAGCAAAAGCTGGTGCTGGCCAGCAATAACGCCCATAAGATCGGCGAACTCAAAACCATGCTGGGCGAAAAGTACGATGTAATGTCCATGCGGGAGGCCGGCTTTGATCAGGAGATCGATGAAACCGGTCAGACCTTTGAGGAAAACGCCATGATCAAGGCCGAAGCCGTCATGCGCGCCACGGGCTATATGGCGCTGGCCGACGATAGCGGCTTAAGCGTGGACGCGCTGAGCGGCGCACCGGGTGTGCGTTCGGCCCGCTACGCGGGCGATCAGCATTGCGACGCGGATAACAACGCGCTGCTGGTGGAAAATATGAAAAACGTTCCCGCGGAAGCGCGGACGGCCAAGTTTGTCAGCTGCATCGCCATTGCTTCGCCCTTTAAACCCACTCAGGTGGTGCGCGGCGAGTGCCCCGGCGTGATCACCTATGCGCCCCGGGGCGGCGGCGGCTTTGGCTACGATCCCTATTTTGAGTATGAAAATGGTCAAACCTTTGCCGAAATGGGTCAGGAGCTTAAAAACCAGATCAGCCACCGGGCCCGCGCCATGGAAAAGGCGCTGAAGCTGCTGTGAAGCGCATCGGCGTGATATCGGACACCCATTTTGATCGCGGCCGGATGGAATTCGCCCTGATGAAAATGGAGGCCGAGGGCAGGCTGGATTGCCTGATCCACTGCGGGGACGTGGCGGACGATGCAGCGTTCATCGGCGGCAATATTTTGCAGGTGGTCGCCGTGCGCGGCAACTGCGACGGCTGGATGAGCGACGCGCCCATTGAGCAGGAGCTGAATATTGCCGGGATCCGCTTTTTCATTACCCACGGCCATCGCTACGGCGTGAAGAGCGATACCGGTACGCTGGCTGAGATCGCAGCGACCCGCGGCGCGCAGATCTGCTGCTTCGGGCATACGCATATCCCTTTCTGCGAATATGAGCGGGGCGTGCTGATGCTCAATCCCGGAGCATGCTGCAATACCGGCAATTGCGCGCTGATACTGGCTGATGAGCGCGGCGGGTTTGATGTGCGCATGCTGACGCGCGATTAAGTGAAAGGAAATAAACTTGCGTAAAATTTTGCCCATGGCGGGGCTTCTGCTTGTGGCTGTGCTGTTTTACGTCGGCATGGTGATGGGCAGCGAGACCGCCGAGACCCAGCGGGAGCAGGCGGCGTCCATGGAGGCCGTCGGCCAGGTGCGCGGCACTGATCTGGACGCGCTGACGGCCGTCTTTGGACGGTCGGTGCCCTTTGGAAGCCGGAGCGGCGCTGGATACGTGACCGATGCTTCTGTCGGTACCCTGCGGGCGCGGCTGTTGATATGGCAGGCTTCAAACGGCCTGGTCACCAGCGCAGTTCGTCCCGCTCAGGCGGCCCAGATGCTGCCCCGGGAGGAGCTGACGCTGGAAAATTCCGACCTTTGGACGCTGGGAGGACAAACGCTGCTGATGGCGGAGGGAGAGGACGCTGCCTGCGCGTATTACGATGACGGAGAAACGGCCTATAGCCTGTACATGGAAAACGCCGATATCGAGCGATTGCTGACTGTGCTGTCAGCCGAGGTAAGCTTTCCCCAATAACCTGTCAGGAGGAGCGATATGGAACAATCCCAGCGGCAAATGCCCACGCGCACGCTGCTCAAGCGTTTTATTCCCTATTATTACAAATATAAATGGCTGTTGCTGGCCGATCTGCTGGCCGCCGGACTGACCACGGTATGCGAGCTCATTCTGCCGCTGATTGTCCGGCGCATTACCAACGGCGCTCTGGGCACGGCGGGAACGCTGACCACGTCGCTTGTGCTGCGGCTGGGTGCGCTGTATATCCTGCTGCGCGTCATTGATGCCGGAGCCAATTACTTTATGCAGTCCCAGGGCCATATCATGGGCGCGAAAATAGAAACCGATATGCGCCATGACCTGTTCCATCATCTGCAGCAGCTGTCCTTCAGCTACTACAACAATACCAAGGTGGGCCAGATCATGAGCCGCATCACCAGCGACCTGTTTGATATCACCGAGTTTTCCCACCACGCGCCGGAGAACTTTTTGATTTCGGGCATCAAAATGATCATCGCCTTCATCATCCTGGGCGGCATGAATATTTATCTTACGCTCCTGATCTTCGCCGTGCTGCCCTTCATGGTGTATTTTACCCGGTACTTCAACAAGCTGATGCGCAAAGCCTTCAAGGAAAGCCGCCACCAGATGGGTGAAATCAACGCTCAGGTGGAGGATTCGCTGCTGGGTATCCGGGTGGTCAAATCCTTTGCCAACGAGCAGCTGGAGGAGGAAAAATTCAACGAGGGCAACGCCGAGTTCCTGCGCCTCAAAAAAATGCGGTATTATTATATGGCGGGCTTTGGCACCAGCACGCGCATTCATGACGGGCTCATGTATATCATCGTGGTGGTGGCCGGTGCGCTGTTCCTGATCAACGGCAGGATCAGCGTGGGCGATTATACCGCGTACCTGCTTTACGTTTCCACCCTGCTTAATTCCATTCGCGTGCTGGTGGAGTCCACTGAGCAGTTCCAGAACGGCATGACGGGCATCGAGCGCTTTTGCGAGATCATGGACGCGCCCGCCGAAATCAAGGATACGCCGGGCGCCAAGCCCATTGAAAACGTGCGCGGCGAGGTATGCTTTGATCACGTGGGCTTCCATTACAGCGACGACCAGGATCATGAGGTGCTCAACGGCATCGATCTTACCGTCAAGCCCGGGCAGAACGTGGCCGTAGTGGGGCCATCGGGCGGCGGCAAAACCACGCTGTGCAACCTGATCCCCCGTTTTTACGATGTGACGGCAGGGCGCATCACCATAGACGGCGTCGATATCCGGAATATCACCCTGCAATCGCTCCGCGGCAGCATCGGCATGGTGCAGCAGGAGGTGTATATGTTCAGCGGCAGCATTGCCGATAATATCGCCTACGGCAGGCCCGGCGCCACCCGGGAGGAGATCGTCGCCGCAGCCAGGCAGGCCGACGCCGACGCCTTTATCCGCCAGCTCCCCAACGGCTACGATACCTACGTGGGCGAGCGCGGCGTCAAGCTCAGCGGCGGGCAGAAGCAGCGCATTTCCATTGCCCGTGTTTTCCTCAAAAATCCGCCCATCCTGATCCTGGACGAGGCCACCAGCGCGCTGGATAACGAAAGCGAGCGTCAGGTGCAATCGTCGCTTGAAAAGCTGGCCAAAGGCCGTACCACCTTCACCATCGCTCATCGCCTCACTACCATCCGCAATGCCGATGTGATCTGGGTTCTCACCGAAGAAGGCATTCAGGAGCAGGGCTCCCATCGGGAGCTCATGGATAAGGGCGGCCTGTACGCTCAGCTGTACGCCATGTATACCGATCATGGCAGCGTAGCGTAGGCATGCCGGACGGAAATCCTCTGAACGAAAAATCGCCTGTGAAAGGCGATTTTTTCGTGCATTATATGGCCGTTTTATGATTACCGCTTGGCCAGCTGTTTCATTTTGGGCATGATATAGTTCTCGATGGCTTCCAATTCCGGGCGGTCGGGGTATAGGCTCATGAATCGGAAGCCGGAGGGACGGTACAGATCGATGCGGCAGGCGCGCCGCCGGATTTCCACGCGGCAGACGTCGGCCCAGAGCAGATGGCTTTCGCTGACCAGCATGCGCTGGTTGCCTTCGACGTCCTCGGCGATGTTGTATACCTCATAGGGGATAAAGCGGGCGGCGCATTTCAGGCGGCTGGGAACGATCCAGGTCTGCACGTGAGCGCCGCGAGCGTCCAGTACAAAATGCATTTCCTCTCGACCCTGGAGCCCCAGGAAAAGGCAGATCAGCGCGGCGGCCAAAAAGGAGAAGATCAATACGCTGGGCAAAAGCCCGCTGCTGGTGAACATGGTCAGCGCCAGACGCTTATCCGGCGAAAAGATCAATTCGCCCAGGAACATGAGCAGCAGCAGCGTGATCACCGTCAGCGAAAGCGCTTTGCCCGCGCCCAAAAGCGTGGGTGTATCACCCAAAGGCGTGCGGATATAGCGCCATTTATAGCGCTCGGCCTGGTTGAGGGAGGCGATCTGCGCGCCGCAATGGTCGCAGATGGGCGTAAGGCTGTCCTGCTTGCATTTTTTACAGTAGAATACGTGCACGCGCTTTCCTCCCTTTTGCTTTTTTGATGGGTGCCTGCTATTATAGCACAACTGCGTTCAAAATATCAAATGCTTCCGCTTACAAATTATTGGAACGATTTGGAATCATAGCTTTTGCCCGCCGGGGGATACTGAAAGCGGACGCAGACAAGGGGAGTTATGTCCGCCGCGGCGATCAAGCCTCCGCCATGGCCTTTCGACGGAAAGACGCCGGGCCGAAGCATATCACGCTTTGCGCACATGCGCTTCCGGGCAGCTTCGCGCGCGAGGGGCTGCCGCGTCCCTGTTTTCCGTATTCTGCGTTAGAAAGGAAGGGGTTTTATGTCCAGTCCCGAATCCGGCCATCAGAGCATCGGCTGCAGCGTGGTCAGCTGCAAATTCCATGATAAAGAGGGCCGCTGCAGCTTGGAGCGCATTCAGGTGGAGCCCACGCCCATGGCTTATACCGGCGAGGCCGCCGATGAAAGCATGTGCGGAAGCTATAAAAACCGCTGAGCGCGCCTGAAAGCCAATATCGTCCGCCGCCGATTTTGCCGGCGGCAATTTTTGTTTTTGAGAATTCGGAAAAAAGATATTTTTTTGTTCTGTTTTCGGTTTTATTGCTGCTCATTCTGTGCTATAATGTTCCTATCTGGCTGCGAATTCGCCTTCGGTGAATGCCAGGAAAGGAGAATGCCCTGCTCATGATGCCGTCCCGTGCCCAAGATGAGATTTTGATCGGTTCTATTTTCAGCGATGAAACGCCGCTGTTCCGTACGCCCGCCGAGCCCGAACCGGGCGATACCGTCAGCGTGCGCCTGCGCATTAAAAAGGATATATACGTACAGGTAACGCTGCTGGTGGGCTATCCCACGGTGATCATTCCGATGAAGAAGTGCCGTACGGACGATAGCTTTGATTGGTATGAAGCCGCGCTGCAATGCGAGGATAAGCCTGTTTTTTATTCCTTTCTGATCGAGCGGGACGGCAGCTTTATCCATTACTGGAAAACGGGTTACAGCCTGACCGATTCCGTGCCTTTCCCCGATCCGGCCCATGCTTTTCGTATCCAGCCCGGCTTCCATGTACCGGAATGGGCCAAAGGGGCCGTTCAGTATCAGATTTTTACCGATCGCTTCCGCAACGGCGACCTCGGGAACGACGTAAGAGACAGGGAATACTATTATATTAACGGCTACACGCGGCATGCCGAGGCATGGGATGAATTGCCCAAGGCCGGAGATTTCCGCTGTTTCTATGGCGGCGATCTGCAGGGCGTCATGGAAAAGCTGGATTATTTGCAGTCCTTGGGCGTGGAGGCCATCTATTTCAACCCGATCTTCGTTTCGCCCTCCAGCCATAAGTATGATACCCAGGATTACGCCCACGTGGATCCGCATTTTACCGCCTTTGTCCGGGATGAGGACAGGCCGATGGAAGGCTCCGAGCGAAAGAATAGCCATGCCAGCCAATATATTTTGCGGACCACCGACGAGGATAACCTCAAGGAGAGCGACGCCTTTTTTGCCCGCTTCTGCCAGGAAGCCCATCGTCGGGGCATGAAGATCATCCTGGACGGCGTGTTCAACCACTGCGGGTCTTTCAATAAATGGATGGATAAAGAGGGCATCTATAAAAAGAACGATGTGTATCAGCCCGGCGCTTACGGTGAGGTCAGGAGCCCTTACCGCAAGTATTTCCATTTCCGGGATAAAAAGGAATACGACAGCTGGTGGAATATGGAAACTCTGCCCAAGCTGTATTATGAAACCTCCCGGGAGCTGTGCGAGGAGATCTTCCATATCGCAGAAAAATGGGCGTCACCGCCCTATTCCATTGACGGATGGCGCTTGGATGTGGCCGCCGATCTGGGGCACAGCCGGGAGTTCAATCATCTGTTCTGGAAGGAATTCCGCCGCCGCGTGAAGGCGGTGAATCCCGATTTGCTGATCGTGGCCGAGCATTACGGCAATCCCGCCGAATGGCTGGCTGGCGATGAATGGGACACCGTGATGAACTATGATGCTTTTATGGAGCCCGTCACCTTCTTTCTGACCGGCCTTGAAAAGCATTCCGATTATCGCCGGGACGATCTGTATCAGAACGGCAAGGCGTTTTTTGAGATCATGGGGGAAACCATGTCCCGCATGCCGCTGCCCGCGCTGCAATGCGCCATGAACGAGCTGAGCAACCATGATCACAGCCGGTTTATGACCCGCACCCATGGCCGTCCCGGAAGGCTGGATACCGCGGGCAGCGAGGCCGCCGCTGAGGGTATCCGGCCCGAGGTATTCAGGGAAGCCGCCGTGCTGCAGATGACCTGGCCCGGCGCGCCTACGATCTATTATGGCGATGAGGCCGGACAGGTGGGCTGGACCGATCCCGATAACCGCCGCACCTATCCCTGGGGGCACGAGGATCAGGGGCTGATCGATATGCATCGCGCTTTGGCCTCGCTGCGCCGCGAGTTGCCCGTGCTTCGCTGCGGCAGCATAAAGCAGCTGTGCGCCGGAGATGGGCATATCGCTTACGCCCGTTTTGATGAAACCGCCAACGTGATCGTCGCCTGCAACAATAGCGATGATCCCCTGGTATTTGTGCTGCCGCTGCGCGATCTTGGCATTGCGGACGGCACGCGCGTGATCCAGCGTTTCTCCACCACGGAGGACGGCTTTACCAATATCTCCCAGGAGGTGGGCACTGTGCGCGACGGCGTGCTTCTGTACCGCCTCACCGGACGAAGGGCTGCTGTGCTGACGCCGGAAAAATGAAAAGGATACAGCGTTTAGTATTGAGCTCGATTAAAGCAATGTAAAAGAGATTGGTGGGGGAATGAGAAGGGCCTCTGCGTCCGAGGCCTATCGCCCGCTCAACGCTGAAAGGCTGCCACTGGCAGCCTTTCAGGGCGCTTCGAGTCCCTTAACGTTTCCCTTCGCCTTCAAATTTCAGTTTATATGATTTAAACTAGGGATCAGTATCAGCCTCAGAAAATCAGTCACCCCCCTGCTTTCAGCTGAAAACAGGGGGGTGACTGATTTTCTGAGGCCATTTCTTTTTAAACAGCCTGTTTATACAACGGTTTATCTGCTCCCTTGATCGTAAGGAATGCCTTCGGCTTTTGGCGCTGCGCTGTTCTTGGAGAAGAAGATCAACACCACCAGGGAAATGATGTAGGGAAGCATGTTGTAAACCGTACTGGGAAGGTTAAGGGCTGCCAGCAGATCAAAGCCTGTGTAGACGTTGCTCAGCGCGCGGAAAAAGCCAAACAGCATAGCCGCCAGAGCAATGCGGAAGGGCTTCCAGCCGCCGAAGATCATCACGGCCAGAGCCAGGAAACCGAAACCGGCTACGCCGTTTTCAAATTTCCATTCGCTGACGCCTGCGGTGATGTATACCAATCCGCCCAGGCCGCCCAGAAGCCCCGAGATCATTACGCCCGCGTAGCGCATCTTGTATACATTGATACCCACAGAGGCCGCCGCCTGGGGATGCTCGCCGCAGCTCATGAGGCGCAAACCAAACCGCGTCTTGTACAGGATCACATAGGCCAATATCAACAGGCATAAAGCCAGCGGCATGAACCAGTTGAACTCATAGCCTTCCACAAGCAGAAATGCCTTTTTGGCCTGGATGTACTGTAGGGTTGAGGAGGGGTTGTTGGGGTTGGCGGAGGTATTGATGGCCTTTACGATGACTGTTGCCGCCGCTGTTCCCAGGAGGTTCATAGCGGTGCCTACCAGCGTTTGATCGGCTTTGAAGTTGATGGCAGCTACCGCAAGCAAAAGCGAATAAAGGATACCAAGCAGCATGGCGGCCAGTATGGAGAGTACAATAATGATAAAGGCGCTGCTGCCCGCTGGCATGGCGCTCATGACCAGCGCGCCGCCGAGCGCGCCGAACACCATGATACCCTCCAGGCCGATATTGATGACGCCGCTGTGCTCGGAAAAGCAGCCGCCCAAGGCTACCAGCATCAGTACGGAAGTGAATACAAGGGTATACTGGATCAGAAGGATCATTTATCGCTCCCTCCTTTCGCGGCGTTTTTCTGCTCAGCGCGTCGATCCAGCCACTTGGTTACGGTGAGCTTGAAGAACAGCACAAAGCCGCAGAAGTAGATAATCAGAGAGGAGATCAGGTTGGAAATTTCGGCGGGGTAAACCTGCTTGTTCAGCTGAGCGCCGCCGTCGGTGATGTGTTGGATAAAGAAACTGGAGAATATAGCGCCCAGGGGATGCAGGCCGCCAAGGAAGGCTGCGGCGATGCCGTTAAAGCCCATGGCGGGTACGGAGGACTGGGTGCAGCTCCATTCTTCAAAGCCCGTCAGGTAAAGCATTGCCGCGCCGATGCCTGCCAGGCCGCCCGCGATGGCCATGGTCAGGATGATGTTGGTGCGATCCTGCATGCCGCAGTATTTTGCGGCGTGCTTGTTGAGGCCTGTAGCCCGCAGTTCATAGCCCAGCTTGGTCTTGGTCAGCAGGATCCAGATGGCAAGGGCCAAAAGGATCGCCAACGGGATCGCGAGGCCGACGTATTTGTTGTTGTTGAACAGCCCGTTGATGCCCAGCTGAGGAAGCACAGCCTGAGGATGGGCGACCGTGGAAGCGACCCCGTTTTCAACGACGACCTTTTTGGTGATTTCATAAGTATAGGGGCTTGTTGGGTTTTTAACGTTGCTCAACAGCGTGTTGACCAAGTACAAAGAAATCCAGTTGAGCATGATGCAGCTGATGACCTCGTTTACGTTGCGGTAGGCCTTCAGCGCTCCGGACAGCGCGCCGATCAGAGCGCCTGATAAAACGGCCATCAGCATGCAGGGCAGCCAGTGCCAGCCCAGACCCACGGCGCAGTAGATGCAAGCGCCGGCGCCCGCAACATATTGACCGGCAGCGCCGATGTTGAACAGGCCTACTTTGTAGGCGAACAGCACGCTCAAACTGCACATAAGCAGCGGCGCGGTTTTGACCAGGGTATTGCCCATGTTTTTGAGCTGAGTGGTCCGCTTGCTGTAATTCAGAAAGTTTTTGATGATATCCATAATGGCTTCGCCCGCGCCGCTTGGGTTAATGATCAACAGCGCGATGAAGCCCACCAGCAGCCCCAGCAGGATACATAGCAGGGAGGAAAGCAGCGTTTGTACTGCTGGTTTGCGCAGAATGGAATTTTTACTTTGCATGCCTTACGCCTCCTTCCGCTTGGCGCCTGCCATGTACAGGCCCATTTCTTCGGGCGTGGTGGTCTTGGGATCCAGCTCGCCCACGATTTCTCCCTCATACATCACCAGAATTCGGTCTGATACGTCCAGCACCTCATCCATTTCAAGGGAGACCAGCAGCACAGCTTTGCCAGCGTCCCGCTGAGCTACGATTTGCTTGTGGATGTATTCAATGGCGCCAACGTCCAGGCCGCGGGTGGGCTGAACGGCCACAAGAAGCTTGGGATCGCGGTCGATTTCCCGGGCTACGATGGCCTTCTGCTGGTTGCCGCCGCTCATGCTGCGGGAGGTTGTTACCGCGCCCTGACCGCTGCGTATGTCGTATTGATCGATCAGCTGGTCAGCATAGGAGCGGATATTCTTGCGGCGCAGGAAGCCCGATTTGGTAAACTCACTCTCAAAATACCGCTGCAGGACAATATTGTCTTCCAGACTGTAATCCAGCACCAACCCATGCTTGTGGCGGTCTTCGGGAATATGGCTCATTCCCAGCACGCTGCGCTTACGGATAGGCATTTTGGTGATATCCTGGCCTAACAGCTCGATCTTGCCGGATACCAGCGGCTCAAGCCCGGTCAATCCATAGACGAACTCGGTTTGGCCGTTGCCGTCAATACCCGCAATGCATACGATTTCGCCTGCGCGCACTTCAAAGGATACGTTTTTGACGGCATTGTTGTGGTGAGTGCGGGAGGCAACGGTCATGTTCTCCACCTTCAGGATCACATCGCCGATGTGCTGCTCCTGCTTTTCCACGTGGAAACTGACGTTGCGGCCCACCATCATGGCGGAAAGCTGCTCCATGGTAACGTCCTTGGTGTTGACTGTGCCAATGTATTTGCCTTTGCGCAGGACGCTGCAGCGGTCCGCCACGGCCATGATTTCGGCCAGCTTGTGACTGATAAACAGAATACTTTTTCCTTCGGCGGCCAGATTGCGCATGATCTGCATCAATTCTTCGATTTCCTGGGGCGTTAGTACGGCGGTGGGCTCGTCGAAGATCAGGATCTCATTTTCGCGGTAAAGCATTTTGAGAATCTCCGTGCGCTGCTGCATACCCACGGTGATATCGCTGATCTTTGCGTCGGGATCCACCTGTAAGCCGTATTTTTCGCTCAGTTCGATCACGCGCTTACGGGCCTCGGCTTTATGCAGAAGCCCACCCTTGCCTACGGGTTCCACACCCAGGATAATGTTGTCGAGCACGGTAAAGCATTCCACCAGCTTGAAATGCTGGTGCACCATGCCGATGCCCAAGGCGTTCGCGTCGTTCGGATCGTTGATTTTGACTTCTTTGCCGTCCTTCTTGATGACGCCTTCTTCCGGCTGGTAAAGGCCGAACAGCACGCTCATCAGCGTTGATTTGCCCGCGCCGTTTTCACCCAGAAGGGCATGGATCTCGCCCTTGCGCAGCTGCAGGGTGATGTCGTCGTTGGCAATGATGCCGGGGAAACGCTTGGTGATGTGCAGCATCTCGATGGCGTACTGTTCGCCGGTCTGCCGCGTTTGCTCATTTCCCAAAATGCATACCTCCCATTCGCAGTATTAAAAAGATGAAGTAATTATCTCTCTTTCTGACAAAAACCCCCGCGGAATCACGGGGGCTTTTGTCAAAAATCCAGGAATGCGCGCAGCATGCCTGGACTAAGGATTTCTTACTTCACGGTGCCCAGATCGTTCACGGTGATGGCGGTGGCGGGCATAGCGTCGATGGCGGCGGAGACGGTTACGTCACCGGCGAACATCTTGGCGACCAGCGCGGCATAGTCATCAGCGGTGAAGCTGTCAGAGAACTGGGTGGAAGGAGCGATCTGCACATAGTTGGCAGCGGGATCGTTGCCCACCAGGCCCAGATTGTCGATCTTGCCGCCGTAGTTGTCCCACTCGCCAGCCTTGATGCCGGTCAGCAGGGTGTCAACGGTGGCAGCCAGGCCCTTCATGGCGCTGGTCACGGTCAGGCCTTCGCCATACAGACCGTCGATGGTGGCAGCCTGGTCCACGTCCACGCCGATGACCTTGGCGCCTTCAACCTTGGCAGCAGCCTCGCCGGCAGAGGTGAAGATACCGCCGCCGCAGGCGAACACGACTTCAACGCCCAGGGTCTGATACCAGTTGTCCATGTAAGCGGTGATGTCGGCGTCGCCATAGAACTGGTTGCCGTACACATATTCAACAGTCACATCGCCCGCGATGCCCAGCTCTTCAGCAGCGGCGTTGGCGCCCTGCACGAAGCCGAAGCCATAGCGAACCACGGCGGGGACGGCCATGCCGCCCAGGAAGCCCAGGTGCTTGTAGCCCAGCTTCACGGCAGCGTAACCGGCCATATAACCGCACAGCTCTTCCTGGTACACAGCGCAGTACACATTGCTGGCAACCTCAACGCCATCGCCCAGGTCGCCCGCGCTCACGTCCAGCGCTACGAACTTGATTTCGGGATATTCGCCCTGCACTTCAGCGATGGTGCCGCCGAAAGCATAGCCGGGCATAACCAGTACGTTGTAGCCTTCATCGTCGGCCTTTTCCACCATGGCCACGCGCTCAGCGGTGCTGTCGCCGGCGGGCTTATAGTAGGTAAAATCAATGCCGTTGGCTTCGCACCAAGCCTTCGCGGCTTCATAGGTGGTCTGGTTGAAGGACTGGTCGGTGATGTCGCCGTAGTCGGTGATCATGGCAACGCGCATATCCTCAGCGGAAGCGACAGCCACGACGGACAGCATCATGACGGCAGCCAGGAGAAAAGCAACAAACTTCTTCATGGAAAAGTTCCTCCTTTTGAATTCTGCGCCTTTTGGCGCGCAACTATTACACCACTTGTGGTGTAAATATATTATATCAAGCCTGCAAAAAAATGAAAAGGGAATAAAATTAAATTTTTTATTACGTTTTCAGACAAAATGTACCATTTTATCATTTGAGCGTCCGGAATAAAAAAGGAGGCGCTTTTGAAGGCGTCTCCATCATTGCTATTTGATTAGTTTTTTCATCATTTCCCGCAGCTTTTCCCGCTTTCCTTCGGTATCGCGCAGCAGCGTGATCTGGGCGCGGGCGCGGCGCAGGTTGTGATCCGCCGTATCCGTTTTGAAATATATGTCACCGTTCAGGTAATCGGCCAGGAAGCGCATGGCCATTTCAGCGGTGATCACCTCGATGCCAAAGGGCAGCAGGCGCATTTCATCCTGGGTCAGAAAGCCGTTGGTTTCCTGTACAAAGCCTCGGGTGAACGCCTCTGTTTTTTGCAGATCGAGGGCGATTTTGCTCGTATCGGGCTCATCCTCGGGCGCCGTGCTGGCGCCAAAACGTATGGCGTCGCCGTAATCGAAGAGCACCGAACCGGGCATCACGGTATCCAGATCGATCACGCAAAGCGCCTTGCCCGTCGCCTTATCCAGCATCACATTGTTGGATTTGGTATCGTTATGGGTCACCCGCAGGGGCAGCGTGCCGTTTTCAATCAGCGGCAGGATGCCGCACAGGGCTTCTCTGCGCTCCATCAGGAAGGCGATCTCAGGCTGTACCTCGTCCGCGCGGCCCGCGGCGTCCCGGCGGATGGCTTCGTCCAACTGGGCATAGCGGACGGCGGTGTTGTGAAAATCCGGAATGGATTCAAACAGTTGATCCGCCGGATAATCGGCAAGCAGCCGCTGGAACCGGCCAAAGCCTCTTCCCACCTCCAGGAAGGCGGCGGCGTCCACTGCGTCATAGGCGAAGGCGTCCGCAATGAATGGATAAACGCGCCAGCAGCCGGTATCGTCGGTATACATCAGCTGTCCGTCCTTGGTGGGGATCACCCGCAGCACGCTGCGTTCGGTATCCTCGCCCAGACGCTGCAAGGCGCGGCGCAGGTGATCGGTGACCGATACGATGTTTTCCATCATGCGCTGGGGCTCGCGGAACACATAGGTGTTGATGCGCTGCAAAATAAAATCCTGTTTTGTGCCTGCACCTTCCATTGTGACGCGGAAGGTGGCGTTGATATTGCCCGATTTCAGCTCCAGGACGGCTGTCGGCTCGCCGGGCAGGTCAAAATGGGACATGAGCGCGAATAATTGGTTGGTTTCCATGGGCTTTATCCTTTGTATCCGTGGGGGTTCATCTGCTGCCAGTGCCAGGCGTCGCGGCACATATCCTCCAGCGTGCGGGTGGCCTTCCAGCCCAGTATCCGCTGAGCTTTGGAGGCGTCGGCGTAGCTTTCCGGCAGGTCACCCGGACGGCGGGGAGCGTCCGTTTTGTTCAGCGTCAGGCCGTTTACCTTTTCAAAGGCATGCACCACCTGGTATACGCTGTATCCTTCGCCGGTGCCCAGGTTAAAAATCTCAACGCCCGTATGGTCCATCGCGTATTCCAGCGCCTTTACGTGGCCTTCGGCCAGATCCATCACGTGCAGGTAGTCGCGCACGCAGGTGCCGTCGGGCGTGGGATAATCGTTGCCGAACATGCTCAGCTGCTCTCGCACGCCGGCGGCTGTTTGGCAAATGAAGGGCATCAGGTTGTTGGGGATGCCGCTGGGATCCTCGCCGATCAGTCCGCTTTCATGAGCCCCAACGGGATTGAAGTAGCGCAGGAGCACCACCGTCCATTCGGGGTCGGAAACCACCAGATCCTTGAGAATCTGCTCAATCATGGATTTCGTCCAGCCGTAAGGATTGGTGCAGGTGCCTTTGGGCATATCCTCCTTATAGGGCGGCTGGTTTTCCTCGCCGTATACCGTGGCGGAGCTGGAAAACACGATGCGCTTTATATTGTGCCTGCTCAGGCTGCGGCACAGGGTGATGGCGGAATTGATGTTGTTTTCGTAGTAATCCAGGGGGATGCGCACCGATTCGCCCACGGCCTTGAGCCCGGCAAAATGCACTGCAGCGTCGATGTGTTCGCTGTCAAGCACTCGATCCACTGCAGCGATATCGCAGCAGTCGCCCTCGTAGGCCGCCACCTTTTTCCCGGTGATTTTTTCCACGCGGCGCAGCGCCTCGGGACTGCTGTTGGCGTAGTTGTCCAGTACGACCACCTCATGCCCGGCGTTCAGCAGCGCCACACAGGTATGCGAACCGATAAAACCGGCGCCGCCGGTCAGTAAAAAACGCATAATACAAGCCTCCTTCTTTGGTTGTTTCCAGTATAATCGCTGAAAAAGGATATGTCAAATAAAAGAATCATGCGCAAAGGATTTTGCGAAAAGGCTTTTTTTCTATACAAATCTTTTCTTTCCTGCTATAATACGGTCATACAAGCGAGGGGAGGAGACGCCGTGAGCATTTTTCAACGGCGGGACGCCGGAGATTTTGAAGCGCTGATCATGCGGCATGAGCGCATGATCTATCTGCTGTGCCTGCGGATGACGGGAAATGCCGCCGACGCGCAGGATTGCGCCCAGGAGGCTTTTCTGAACGCCTATCGCGCTTACGGCAATTTCAGAAAGCGCGCCAGCGAAAAAACCTGGCTTTATCGGATCGCTTATAACGCTTGTCTGGATCTGCTGCGCAGACAAAAAAACGACGCCTCGCTGGAGGCGCTGCGGGAAAACGGCTTTGATCCCGCCGATAACCTTCAGCCGCAGCCGGGCGCGGCCATGGAAAGGGATGAGCTTCGGCGCCAGATCGGGATTGCGCTGATGCAATTGCCCGAAGATCAAAGGGCCGTGATGATCCTGCGGGATTTTCAGCAGATGCCCTACGATGAGATCGCCCGCGTGCTTGAGGTCAGCGAGGGCACGGTAAAGAGCCGTCTGAGCCGCGCCAGGGAAAAAGTGAAAAATATTTTGATAGCCATGGAACAAAATGAATTTTCCGGCGTCCAAATAAGTGAAGGGAGGCAAAAATGATGGACTGCAGAACATTTGCTTTGCTTCTCGAAAAGCCGGAGGAGGAATGGACCCGGGAGGAGCGTCAGGAGCTCGACGCCCATGCCGCCGGGTGCAGGGACTGCGCCATGCTGCTCGCCATGCGCCGCGAAATGCGCGCCATGGATGAAGAAACCGAAGTGCCAGCCGCTTTTTCCGTCTCCTGGCGTAATGTGATCGATATGGAGGCACAGAAAAAGATGAACGGAAAGATTTCGTCCTTCCCCTGGAAGCGCGCCCTGGCCGGCGTGGCGGCGGTGGCCGTGCTGGCGATCGGAACCACGGTGACCTATCTGGACAATCAAAGCAATTCCTACCGCTATACGGCAGGAAAGCAGTACGCGAGCTATGAATCGTCGGATTACGATGTGGAGCCCGCGGAATATGAGGAAGCCGCGCCCATGCTTGCGGCGTCGGGAGCGGTCTCAGAAAAGCGCGCAGTGAGCGATTCGGCCATGTATTCCACCACCTCCACGGCCGATGCAGGCGCGGCGCAGGCCGCCAAGGTCATCCGCACGGTCAACTTTACCATCCAGACCCGCGATTATGAAAACGATTACGAGGCCATCCGCCAGTTGACCGCCGATCTGGGGGGCCGCGTGGAAAGCCTCAATTCCTCCGGCGACGGAACGAGCAGCTCGCTCCGCAGGGCGAATTTCACCCTGCGCATTCCCTCCGACCGCCTGGACGAGTTTATCAGCGGCGCGCGGGGCGTGGGCAAGGTATCCTCTTTCTCTGAGAGCAGCGACGACGTCAGCGAAAGCTACTATGATACCCAGTCACGGCTCAACACCCAGCGGGTCAAGCTGGAACGGCTTACAGAGCTGATGCAGAAGGCCGAGGATGTCAGCGACCTGATCGAGCTGGAAAACGCCATCAGCGACGCCCAGTATTGGATCGATTATTATACCGGCAGCCTGCGGGGCTACGACAGCCGCGTATCCGATTCCTACGTATATGTCAACCTCCGCGAGATGAGCAGCGCGTCGGCTGCCGAGACCAAAGAGCTGACTCTGGGCGAACGTATCCTGAACGCCATCGGCGCGTCGCTGGAAACGGCGGCCGAGGTGCTGCAGGCGCTGGTGATCTTCCTGGTGGCCGCCCTGCCGTGGTTTGCGGCCCTGGCCGTGGTGATCGTGCTGGTGCGTCTGATCGTTCGCCGCAGGAAGGCGCGGAAACAGAAAAAAGAAGAATGACCGCAAAACGCCGCGCTCCTCCGGACAATCTGTCTGGAGGAGCGTTTTTCATATATATCGATTTACTGACCATCTTCCAAAACCAGCTCTTCCACAAGCGTCTGTACGATATCGCTGGCCGATGCGGCGGTGACGCAGGCTTTTCCCAGCGCCACGTTGTTGGTAATGATGTTGTCCACGCCCAGATCGATCATGCGTTCCATGATATCCTGTCGATCCACTGTCCAGGCGTATACCTGCTTGCCCATGCGGTGCAGGCGAGAAACCATATCGCGGTTGATGAAATGGTAGGAGATGCTGAAATGATCGGCGTCCGTGAGCTGCTCCAGATTGCCGTAAGCCATGGACATCACGTATACCGTGGTCAGCTCGGGAGCATACTCTTTGATCCTTTTGAGGGCGTCGTAGCGCTGACAGGTCACCACGCACTGCTCGGCAAAATCATTTTCCAATATGAGCTGCGCCACCGCCTGTTCCAGATGATCGTCATGCGCTGTTGGTTTCAGCTCTATGTTCAGCCGGACGCCGCATTGCCGGGCAAAATCGATGGCTTCCGCCAACAGCGGCAGCTTTTCGCCCGCAAACTCGGCGCTGAAATGGCTGCCGGCGTCCAATTGGCTGATCTCGTTCCAGCTCAGCTCCCAGGATTGCTTTTTCACGCCGGTTACCCGGGTAAAGGTGCTGTCATGCATGCAGTAGATCATACCGTCGCTGCTCTGGCGCACGTCCAGCTCGATCCAGTCCGCGCCGTTATCCCAGGCCGTCTGGAAGGCGGCCATGGTATTTTCGGGGGAATGGGCGGAGTCTCCGCGGTGGGCGGTGATCTCCATGCTGCGCAGGTATTCGATATCCAGGTTATACAAGCGGCGCTGGTAACGGGAGACGATCAGCGCGCAGGCTCCCGCGGCGCAGAGAAAGCACAGCGCGCCAATGGCTGCCCGAAGCCTGGTGGCGCGCGGAGTCAAAGGCCTTTGGGCAATCGCTGCGCGCGGGGCGCTCTCTCCATTCTCGGCCAGATATTGCAGCATCAGCGTCCATACCAGGGCGTAGGTGCAGGGGATGGAAAGAATGCTCACCGCCAGCAGCGCCGATACGAGAAAGGTCATCACATGGGCGGTCAGAAAGGAGCGGGCCAAGCTGGCCGAGATCAGACGCAGCAGCGGGATGCCCGCAAGCGCCGCCAGCCCGTAAAACAGGATCAATCCAAGCTGCACCAGCAGGATCCCGGACAGACAGCGCGGCCACCGCCGCTTTGACATGCCCACGCTTTTTTGGCGCGCTTCGCGAAAGCTTTCGCCGCCGACCAGACAGAACGCGGGCATAAAGAGCCAGCGCAGCATCCAACGGCATAACAGCAGCAAAATGACGGCCATGATCAGCAGATAGGCCGGACGGCTGAGCAGGAAGGATGAAATGGGCACCGGGATGCGAACGGTAAAGAAAAGCGCCGAAACGACGCCTAAATGCAGAAAAAGCCCCAGACAGGGCAGATGGATCAGCAGCAGCGGGCTGATCTTTTTCCGGCGCATGGCGCGCAGCGCGGAGGTCAAGGCAAACAGCACGCCGCAGCGCCGTTCCTGGGCCGCCTGGCTCAGCATGCACAGCGTCACGCCGATATCGATCAGAAAATAGAAGGCGATCAAAAGGAACAACGCCAGAGCGGCGATCAACGTCAGCGGATGCAGCGCGAAGGAAAGCAGGTTTTCCGCCGTCAGGTACTTGTGCCCGGTCAGGCGCATGAGCGCGGAAAAGCAAAGGCTGAAACCGGGGACGAACAGCGCCGCCCCGGCCAGCTTGTATACCGCTTCAAACAAAAACAGCGGCCCGCGGCAGAGGGAAAGCAGCCGCAGCGCTCCGCGCACTGATCTCATGAGGCTCCGCTCCTTTTATTTTTCCGCCGCCTGGTTGAACGCCCGCCCGTATACGCCGGTGGTGACCTCCTGGATATAGGCCGCAAGGTGGGGCATGCCGGGGGACTGCTTGGCGTCGCGCACGGCGCGTTCAACGTCGTATTGCAGGTAGATGAATTGAAGGTCAAAATCAGTTTTTTCTTTTCCGGGCTCGCAGGTGAGCATGGCGTACTGGGCCATGGGCAGACGAATGCTGTTGCCTACGCTGCCCAGGCTGAACAGCAGGCGGCCCCGATGCAGCGCGCGCAGCCCGGCGTGATGGATATCGCCATAGCCCACAACGTCAAAATCCGGCTCAAACAGCCAGTTGAGATCGCTTTCCGGCTCATAGGTGCCCTGCAGGGTGGCCATGATTGGCCGACCGTGGATCAGCCGCACATGTTTGCCGGACAGCCAGGCGTGGTGCTCCAGCGGCAATTGGCCTAGCTTTTTCATGCGCGCTTCGCCCAGCTGGTCATAATAATACTGATCGTTTTCGGCAAACTGCCGGAAGGCGATGCCCTCGTCCCAGTTGCCGCGGAGGATCAAATCGCAGCGCGCGACGGCCCAGTCAAAGGTTTCGGCCGAGGACGGGCCCTTTCCCACGATGTCGCCCAGACACCAGATTGCGTCCGTGCCGCGCCGCTCAATGTCCCGGGCCACGGCTTCGGTAGCGGGCAGATTGCCGTGCAGATCGGCGATCAGCGCGATTTTCATCTGCCTGCCTCCCGCACCAGCCATTTGAACAGCTCCCGATGCTCGGCCAGCCGACGCTGGATGCTTTCGGGATGCCACTGCACGCACAGGATGGGACGTCCGTCGGCGGCCTCCATGCCCTCGGTCAGCCCATCGGGCGCTTGGGCGCAGATCCGCATGCCCTCCGCCAGCCGTTTCACGGCCTGGTGGTGGCGGCTGTTGACCATGCAGCGGTCGGCGCCCATCACCCGGCGGAGCAGCGTATCGGGCAGGATGTTCATGGCGTGGGCGTCGCCTGCCGGAATATCATAACAGGGATGGAAAAGCTTGTCCCCGTACTGCAAAGCGATATCCTGGTACAGCGCGCCGCCCAGCGTGACGTTCAGGATCTGCATGCCTCGGCAGACGCCCAGGATGGGCATGCCGCGCTCCAGCGCACGCTTTATCAGGATGGGCTCGGCATGATCACGCTCGGGGGTCAGTTCGCCGCAGCAGGGCAGCTTTTCCTCGCCGTAGCAGGCCGGATTTACGTCGTCCCCGCCGGTCAGCAGCAGCCCGTCGCAGCGGTCAAGCGCTTCCCGAAGGCTCGCCGCGTCTTCCATGGGCGGGATCACCATGGGGACGCCGCCGGCATCGGTCACGGCGTGGATATAATCGTGATTCACCATCATGCGCTTTGTCTGATTGTCCCAGCTGGGGGTCACGGCAATGATCGGCATAAAAGTCCTCCATAACAAAAGCGATGGATGTATTATAGCACGCCTGCCGCGCTTTTTCTACGGAGCATGAAAGAAAAAATGCGCAAGGCTCCCATGGAGAACATTGTCAGAAAAAAACAATTGTGATACAATTATTGCTAACCTATTTTCAGGGGAGGAAACTGAGATGGAAATCAAAGCCATGATCGCGCAGGCTGTGGAAGAAGCGGTGGAGAAAGCCTTTCCCGGCGCTGAAACCGGTTTGAACTATGAGGCGCTGCTGGAGGTGCCGCCGGACAGCAAAATGGGCGATTTCGCCTTTCCCTGCTTCCGCTTGTCCAAAGCACTGCGTATGGGTCCGCCCATGATCGCGCAAAAGCTGTGCGCGGCCATTGAACGGCCCGAGCTTTGCCGGGCCGAAAACGTGAACGGCTATCTCAATTTCTTCCTGAACAGGGAGAAATTTGCCCGGGACACCCTGCAAAAAGTCATGGCCGCGCCTGAGAAATGGGGCGGCGGCGAGGATGGCAAGGGCAAAACGGTGGTCATGGATTACAGCAGCATCAATATTGCCAAGCGCTTCCATATCGGCCACCTGTCCACCACCATGATCGGCAACAGCCTGCGCCGCATCTATGATTTCCTGGGCTGGAAAACGGTATCCGTCAATCATCTGGGCGACTGGGGCACCCAGTTTGGCAAGATGATCTGCGCGTACAAGCGCTGGGGCGATAAGGAAACGGTGGAAAAGGGCGGCGTGGACGAGATGACCCGCCTGTACGTTCGCTTCCATGAGGAAGCGAAGGAGCATCCCGAACTTGAAGACGAGGGCCGCGCCTGGTTCAAAAAGATCGAGGACGGCGATCCCGAAGCGCTGACGATCTTCAACTGGTTCAAGGAAGTCACCCTCAAGGACGCCATGAAGGTGTACGATATCCTGGGCGTGCAGTTTGACAGCTACGCCGGTGAGAGCTTCTACAACGACAAAATGGATCGCGTCATCAGCGAGCTGCAGGATAAGGGGCTGTTGGTGGAATCCGAAGGCGCGAAGGTGGTCAACCTGGATGAATACAAATGCCGCCCTGCCTGATTGTCAAACGCGATGGCGCCACGCTGTACGCCACCCGTGATATCGCCGCGGCGCTGTACCGCAAGGATACCTATCATTTTGATAAATGCCTGTATATCGTTGCTTACCAGCAGGACCTGCATTTCCGGCAGTGGTTCAAGGTGGTGGAGCTCATGGGTTATCCCTGGGCCAGGGACGAATTGGAGCATGTAGCCTTCGGTATGGTGAGCTATGAGGGCCAGACGCTTTCCACCCGGGAAGGCCGCGTCATCTATCTGGACGATCTGCTCAAACGCGCTCAGGAAAAGGCGCTGGACGTGATCAATGAAAAGAATCCGAACCTTGAAAACAAAGAAGAAGTGGCTCGGCAGGTGGGCGTGGGCGCCGTTGTATACAGCGATCTGCAGAACAGCCGCATCAAGGATATCGATTTCTGGTGGGACCGCGCCTTAAATTTTGACGGGGAAACCGGCCCCTATGTGCAGTATACTTTCGCACGGTGCTGCTCTGTGATGCGCAAGGCGGGAGAAATTGCCGCCGCGCCAGATTACAGCGCGCTGCTGGATGACGAGGCTCAGGCCGTGCTGCGGCTGCTGGCCCGCTTCCCCGAGGACGTGCGGGCTGCCTGTCGCACCAACGAGCCCTTCATGGTCACCCGCGCCGTTACCGAGATCGCCAAGGCGTATAACAAGTATTATTACGAGCACCGCATCCTGGAAGGGGAAATGGAAGCGCAGGCCGCCCGGGTGCAGCTCACCGACGCCGTCCGCAGCGTGATCAAAACGGGCCTGTTCCTGATCGGCATGGAAGCACCCGAGAGAATGTAAAACGGCGCGATGGCGCATAATGAACAAAAACGGAAAAGGGAGAGACGAACATGCGCTTTACCAAGATGCACGGGATTGGCAACGATTACCTGTTCATCAATTGCTTTGAGGAATATGTATCCGATCCCTCGCGCCTTGCCATCGAAATGTGCCAGGAGCATACCGGCGTGGGCGGGGACGGCATCGTTCTGCTGGAGCCCGCCGAGCGCCTGCCCTTTTCCATGCGCATTTTCAATAAAGATGGCAGCGAGGCTGAAATGTGCGGCAACGCTGCCCGCTGCATTGGCAAATATCTGTACGAGCGAGGAATGACCCGGGAAACTGAGATCGACCTGCATACCGGCAGTGGTATCCGCCATCTTTCGCTGCGCGTCTTGGGAGAAAAGGTGGAGGCCGTCACCGTGGATATGGGCACGCCCGTGCTGGAGCCCCGGCTGATCCCGGTGGATCTGCCCGGTCAGATCGTGCTTCGCCACCGGCTGCAGGTCATAGGACAAATGTGGTTCATCACCTGCGTCAGCATGGGCAATCCCCACTGCGTGGTGTTCGTGCGCGATCCTGAGGTGCTGGATCTTCCCTTTATCGGTCCCATGTTCGAGCATCATTCGCTGTTTCCCCGGCGCACCAACGTGGAATTTGTGCGCGTGATCGACCGCGGCGTTTTGCAGATGCGCGTATGGGAACGCGGCAGCGGAGAAACGCTGGCCTGCGGCACCGGCGCCTGCGCCGCCCTGGTGGCCGGCGTGCTGTGCGGCAACTGCGACCGCCGTGTCCAGGTCAAGCTGGCCGGGGGAAACCTGGATGTTTTCTGGAACGCCGACGACAACCATGTGTACCAGACAGGCCCAGCCGCCTTCGTGTTTGACGGGGACTGGCTGGAAGCGTAACCGGACGGAGGGAGAACGCTTATGCCAGCACTCAACCCGCATTTGGCGTCCATGCCCGGGGGATATCTGTTTCGCGAGGTGGCCTCCCGCGTGGCCGCCTATGAGCGCAGCCATCCCGGCAGGCGGGTGATCAGCCTGGGTATCGGCGACGTGACCAGGCCGCTGCCCTCCGTGGTGACCCGGGCCATGGCCGACGCCGCCATGGAAATGAGCACGCCTTCCGGTTTTCGCGGCTACGGCCCGGAACAGGGGTATGACTTTTTGCGGGCGGCCATCTGCAAAAACCTGTATGAGCCCCGCGGCGTCACACTGGGCGTTGACGAGGTGTTCGTTTCAGACGGAGCAAAAACCGATACGGCGGCCCTGCAGGAGCTTTTGTCAGACGAGGCGTGCATCGCCGTGACCGATCCGGTATATCCGGTATATGTGGATACCAACGCCATGGCCGGGCGTGCGGGAGAATACCGCGGCGGTTTGTGGTCGCGCATCGAGTATCTTCCCTGCGTGCGGGAGAACGGCTTTGTTCCGCCGCTTCCCAGCCATAATGTGGACGCCGTATATCTTTGTTGTCCCAATAACCCCACGTGCGCGGCGCGGCCCCTCAGAGAATTGCAGCGCTATGTGGACTGGGCGCGGCAGAATGGCGCGCTGATCTTTTTTGACGCCGCCTACAGCGCCTTTATCAGTTCGCCTGACGTGCCCCGCAGTATCTATGAATGCGCCGGTGCCAGGGACTGCGCCATCGAGTGCGGGTCCTTTTCCAAGCTGGCGGGCTTTACCGGGATGCGGTGCGGTTATACAGTGGTGCCGCGGTCTCTGTACGGCGGCACGCTGCAAAAAATGTGGAAGCGCCGCCTGGCTGCCAAGAGCAACGGCGTTTCCTATCCGGTGCAGCGGGCGGCTGAGGCGGTGTTTACGCCCGAGGGCAGCCGCGCCTGGCGGGACAATATAGATTATTACATGAACAACGCCCGCATCATCCGCAATACCATGCGCGCAGTGGGACTGACGCCCTACGGCGGCGTGGACGCGCCCTATGTGTGGCTTGAAACGCCTCCCGGCGTATCGGGCTGGGATTTCTTTGATTTTCTGCTGGAGCATGCCCAGGTGGCGGGTACGCCCGGCGAAGGCTTCGGCCCCAGCGGCAGCGGATACTTCCGCCTGACGGCGTTCAATATCGAGGAGAACACCCAGGAAGCGCTGCGCAGGATCCGGGCGGCGCTGGGATGAACGCTTTATTTTCGCGTTTTCAGGGGCGGATTTGCCCCTCTTTTTGTTTTCAACCCGTATTTTTTGAAAAAGTTTAACTTTGGTCTTCCTTTTATGCGCTATCTGTGGTAAAATTGCTTGTGGCATTCGTATATCATGCCAAATATAATGGGGGAGAGTATGAAACGCACTGATAAACTGCTGGCCGCTCTGCCGGAAAATACGGCGGCGCTGCTGCATAATCCTTCCAATATTTTTTACCTGAGCGGCTATACCGGCGAGGGATTGCTGCTGGTGGCGCCGGGACTGAGCGCCGTGATCACCGATTTCCGCTATGTGGAGGCCGCGCAGCGGCAGTGCCCCGGTTTCGCGGTGCACGCCATCCGGAACGGCGTCAGCCATGTCCAGTTGGCATACGAGCTGCTCAGAGGCGTCCATATCAATCAGCTTGCCATTGAGGACAATATCATCACCGTCCGCGGCATGCGCGATATCGAAAAGGCCATGCCGGGCATCGCGTTCGTTCCGCTGGATTTCAAGCCTGAAAAGCTGCGCGAGGTCAAGGACGACGACGAGCTCAGCCGCATCGAGCGCGCCTGCGATATCACCTGTCAGGCATTTGAGTACATCTGCGGCTTTATCGCGCCGGGACGTACCGAGCGCGAGGTTCAGCTGGCGCTGGATTATAAAATGCTGCAGCTGGGCGCCGAAGGTCTGGCCTTCGATACCATCGTGGCGTCTGGGGAAAACGGCTCGCTGCCCCACGCCGTGCCCGGCGAGCGCGAGATCAAAGAGGGCGATATGGTCACCATCGATTTCGGCGCGCGCTTTGAGGGCTACGATGCCGATATGACGCGCACTGTGGCCGTGGGCCAGCCCAGTGAAAAAATGCGCAGGATCTACGAAATCGTGCTTCACGCCCAGGAAACCGCGCAGGCGGCCATCGCGCCTGGAATGAAGTGCAGCGATATTGACAAGATCGCGCGGGATATCATCGCTGAGGCGGGCTACGGCGAATGCTTCGGCCACAGCACGGGCCACGGCGTAGGCATCGATATCCATGAGGAGCCCAGGGTCTCGGCCCGTTCGGAACAGGTATTGGCGCCGGGCAACATCGTTACCGTGGAACCCGGAATTTATGTGCCCGGACTGGGCGGCGTGCGCATTGAAAACACCTGCGTCGTCACCGAAACCGGCGTCCGCGCTCTGTGCGGTGCATCCAAGGAGCTGCGCATTCTGTAATGCCGCGCCCTTTTGCAGAATAAACAAATAAAATGGAGGAATGAACCAATGATCACAGCTGGCGATTTCAAAAAAGGCATTACCGTAGAATGGGATGGCGGCGTATGGACCATCGTAGATTTCCAGCACGTAAAGCCCGGCAAGGGCGCCGCCTTCGTCCGCACCAAGATCAAGAACATCATGACCGGCGCGGTGGTAGAGCGCTCCTTCAACCCCACCGATAAGATGCCCAAGGCCATCATCGAAACCAAGGAGATGGAGTATCTGTACAACGATGGTGAGCTGTACTACTTCATGGATCCCGAAACCTTCGAGCAGACTCCGCTCAACCACAGCCAGGTGGAGGAAGCCATCCAGTTCGTGAAGGAAAACACCAACGTGGTGATCCGTTACTTCAAGGGCAGCGCCTTCAGCGTGGAAGCGCCCAACTTCGTGGAGCTTGAAGTGACCCAGACCGAGCCCGGCTTCAAGGGCGATACCGCCACTAACAACTTCAAGCCCGCCACTGTGGAAACCGGTTACGAGCTGCAGGTGCCCCTGTTCATCAACATTGGCGACAAGATCAAGATCGACACCCGCTCGGGCGAATACCTGTCCAGAGCGTAATCAAGGAGAAACCTGAATGAGCAATATTAATGACCGCGTAGCATATCTCAAGGGCCTGGCCGAAGGTATGAAGCTGAGCGATGAGACCAGCGAGGGCAAGCTGCTGCTGAAGATGCTGGACGTGCTGGAGGAAATGGCCGGGGAAATCACCTCCCTGCGCACCGACTATGACGAGCTGGACGAGTATGTGGAAAGCATCGACGACGATCTGGCCGACATGGAAGAATACCTGTTTGACGAAGAGGATGAGGACGGCTTCGAGGATGACGACGAAGAGGACGAGGACGATCAAATGGTCGTCTATACCTGTCCTCATTGCGGCAACGAGGTGACCTTTGAAATCGACGGCTTCGATTTTGAGGAGGATAACCTCTGCCCCAATTGCGGCGAGCCGCTGTTCCCCACCGATGGAGACGACACCGACGGAGAATGATCAAATAAAGCGCGAAAGCCATCTGTAACAGGATGGCTTTTTCGTATGCGGAGGATATATATGGAATATATGCATCAGAACGCGGCCCCGTTTTTCCTGGAGGGAGGGGAAAACGCCGTGCTGCTGACCCATGGCTTCACCGGTTCCGCGGGGCATATGCGCCCGCTGGGCGATTGCCTGAATCAGGCGGGCTTTACCGTGCAGGGGATCCTGCTGCCGGGACATGGAACGAGCCTTGCGGACATGCGGAAGAGCACCTGGCAGGATTGGCTGCAGGCTGAGCTGACCGCCGTGCGCAAGCTCAAGGAAAAGTATCGCACGGTCACGGTTGCCGGCCTTTCGATGGGCGGCTGTCTTTCGCTGATCGCCGCGGAGCAGGCGCAGCCGGACGCCTGCGTGACCATCTCGGCTCCCATGAAGACCCAGCAGCGCTTTACCTGGGCAGCGCCCATCGCCGCCCTGGTGATGCCTGAAATCATGTGGAAAAACGGCGCTGTAAACGAAAAGCGCAGGCTGGATCCCGAATACAATATCGGCTATGCCGGCATGCCCACTGCCCGGGTGGTCGATCTCAATCATTTGATGAAGCAGGCGCGGAAGAACCTATACAGCGTGACCTGTCCGCTTCTGTCGGTGCAGAGCCATGGCGATGAAACGATCAGCGCTGACAGCGCCGATATCATTCAGCGGGAAGCGGGATCGTCGGTCAAACAGATGCTTTGGCTGGAGGAGGTGCCCCACGTTTGCACGATCTCCGTGGAAAAGGATCGCATTGCTCAGGTGATGATCGGATTTTTGAAGGACGCGCTGAACGCGTAAGCAAAAGGCCGCATAGCATAAACCAACCGAAAGGAGGGATATGCCGTGCGGCTTTCCGATGCGATGAAACCTGCCATGGAATGGAGCGAGGCGGCCATGCTTCCTGCCCGCGCTCGGACGATCAGCCAAGGCGCGGCCCTGCGCCAGCTCAGACAGCTGGAGGGACTGGATACGGCAGGGATTTATGAGGAGCTGCCCGCCCCGAAGAAAAACATGCTGGAAACGCGCTTTTCATCATTGGGACGGGCAGCTTACCGACAAGTCAGGCGGCTCTTTTAGCGTACAAACAGTTGGGTGACATACACAAAGCCGTTGCCATCCACGCATACGCCCACGCCAACCTTTGACCACTGGCTGCCCAGGATATTGGCCCTGTGCCCGCTGCTGCTCATGAAGCCTGCCTGGGCTTTTTCCACCGTGGCGTAATGCGCGATGTTTTCACCGACGCCTCGGTAGCTGTAGCCGAAGAAGGTGAGCATATCTCCCGCGCGGCCGTAGGTGGGAGAGTTATGGTCAAAATAATTGTGTTCGTTCATATCGCAGGATTTGATCCGGGCAATGGCGCAAAGCTCCTCGTCCAGGGGCAGAGCGGGCAAGCCGTTGGCTTCCCGATCGGCGTTTAACAATTTCCATGCAGAATACTCTTGCGCAGAAACCGAAAGCGTAGTATAATCCCCAACGTCAGTGGATGCCGTGGGCTTTGCGGTGGTCTCCGGAGCTCTTGTGACCTGGGGAACGGCCGTGGGGCGTGGCGCAGCCGTCGGACGCGCTGTTCGCGCCGGTACCGCTGTGGCCTGCACGCAGGGGGCGCTGTTCCGGTAGGGCCACCCCTTAAAGCCGAATTGGGATGCGGGCGCGCCGTCCGCCAGACCGGCGGATGCGGCGCTGAGGATGCATAACGCGGCAATCAGCGTTTTTTGTAAAGATTTCATGCGTACCTCCGTAATTCATTTCAGGTGTAAGGCGATATCGCCCTTTTACTGTAAATCGCGGAGCGAAAATAGTCAATTTGCTTTGCCAGCGCTTTTCCAAGTGAAATTATGGCAGCTCTTTCAGGGCTGTATCAGCATAAAACTGGAGGAAACAAAACCATGACACTGTCCAAATGTCCCCGCTGTGAGCTGAATTACATTACCGACGGCGAGCAGTACTGCAAGATCTGCCGGCTGGAAATGAAGGGCGAGCCCGTGCGGGACGAAATTGAAATGTGCACCATGTGCGGCGAGCACCCGGCTATGCCCGGAAAGGACGTTTGCCTGTTTTGCTATAAGGAAATGAACGGGACTGAAAACAGCCAGGAGGATGAGGAAGGCATCGTGGTGACCGAGGACGCCGCCATCGGTATCGATCCCCTGAGCACCATGGATGAGATCATTCCCGAGAGTGACGGCGACGACGGCGCTATGTCTCTGGAGGCGCTGGGTGAAGAGGAAGAGGAAAACGACGATCTGGACGACGATGATGACCAGGATGACGGCATGCCGGTAAAGCGCAGGAAATGAGGATTTTTGCCATTGGCGACCTGCATCTGCCCGGAGGCGACGATAAGCCCATGCAGGTGTTCGGCGCGCATTGGGAGGGGCACTGGGACAAGATCCGCGCCGATTGGCGACAGCGGGTGGAGCCGGAGGATGTCGTACTGATCCCGGGGGATATCAGCTGGGCCATGTACCTGGACGCGGCGATTCCCGATCTGCTTTCCATTGGCGAGATGCCCGGACGCAAGATCCTTCTGCGCGGCAATCACGATTACTGGTGGGGCGCGATCACCCGGGTGCGGGATATCCTGCCGCAGGGCATGTTCGCCCTGCAGAACGACGCCCTTGTGCTGGACGGCGTAGCCTTCTGCGGCTCCAGGGGGTGGACCAATCCCTTGGGGAATGTGGATAGCGAGGATGCCCGGCTTTACGCCAGAGAGCTGATCCGACTGCGGCTTTCCCTGGAACGGGCACGCCAGCTGCAGCCTGAGGGCCGTTTGGTGGCGCTCACCCACTTTCCTCCCCTGCTGGAGGGCGGCGGCAAAACGCCTGTATCCGATCTGATGCGGGAATTTGGCGTGGACGACGTTGTATATGGCCATTTGCACGGCCCTTCTATCCGCAGCGCTTTTACCGGTACGGTGGATGGCGTGCGGTATCATTTCACCGCCTGCGACGGTCTTGGCTTCAAACTGTATCAGATTCCCGACCTGGTGGAGCACCAGGGTTAAAGAGTGGCGGAGCTGTGCCGATCCCGCCGAAAAACGTCCCGGAAGGGGCGCTTTTTTTGCCCTTCTGTGGGGATGAGGGGAAGCGTTGTGGCAGCTGTTCCCATGCGGTTTGATTCTGAAAACGCGGAAGGAAAAGAGGGATTCTTCATAATTTTGCCAAAGAAAAATTAAGTTTTTATGAAGAGAAAATCTGTGCAAAACAGGTAATAAACAAATAAAAAATATAGATAATAATCATAAAAAATGTTGCGCTTGGAGATGACCGGCGCTTTTTTTGTGCGAAAAAAGAAACAGTTATGCGAACACATATTCCTAAAAGAAAACAAATATTTCAAAATTGTTACAGATATTTTTCCCAAAGAATAATTAGCGCACTTGCCATGCCTAAAAAAGTGGTTTATAATGGTGATCACAGCCCAGAAAGTGTAATTTTGTGGTGGAAAAGGAGGCGAAAGGTGTGGACGAAGCCCGCAGCGAAGCGTTGACCCCGGCGCAGTCCGCACTGCTGGAAAAGTATCGCCACCTGCTGCATCGCGGTTTCCGCGGCACCTATATCCATGGCCTGGACGCCAAGGGACGCATGATCGTGCCCGCCGCCTTTCGCCAATCGCTTGGCGAACGGTTCTATCTGTGCATGACGCCCGATTTCAAGGCCATCGCTCTGTTTCCCCAGCACGAATGGGAATTGTACTATTGCTCGCTGCTGGAGCTGATGGAAAAGGATATGCGCATGGAGCGCATTGTAAACCTGTTTTCCAAATATACCTATGATAACTGCGAATGCGACGCCCAGGGCCGCGTGCTGCTGCCTCAGAAGCTTCGCGCCCGCTTTCTGGAGGACGCTAAGGACGTGGAGGTCAGCGGCGCGGGCACCCATATCCGCGTGATGCGCGCTGAGGACGCCCAGGCCGAGGAGGAGCAGCTGATCCGGGATATTCCCGATGTGCTGGCCTTTGAGGCTGAAATTGCCGGAAGACACTGAAGCTTGTTCTAAAGGATCGGGGAAAGGGGATACATTGGTATGTCGCTGGCCAGAAATCCGGATATGCCCTATGTCAGTGCGGGACGGCAGAGCAGCCCCTATGAGCGTATGAACGTGCGCAGCCATGTATATGTGCCCGACGCCGACGTCCGGGAAGACTGCGATGGGCGGCCGGCTTATACCGCCCCGGCGGGCATCCGGCGGGAGCCATTCCGCATTTCGGTGCGGGTAATGGTGGCCGTGGTGGCTGTCGCCATGTTTGTCATGGCCATGCTGGCCGTTTCGGCCATGGCTAAGCGCGCCGGCATATACAAAGAGGCTCAATCGGTTTACAGCGAGATCCAGTCGCTTAAAAGCGAAATCGGTTTGCTTGAGGCGCAGATTGCTCAGGCTCAGGAACCCAATAACCTGCGTTACCAGGCTTCTCAGCGGCTGGGCATGATCAACAGCGAGGGCGTGGAGCCCACGGAAATTTACGCGCCCGATACCCGGCCCGCAACCGCGGATTTCTCCCTCTCCGCCGGTTCGGGCCGGACTTCGCCGGGTCTCTGAGGCGGGGAAAAGGGTGCGCGGCATGAGGGGGAGCGTGTATGCGCACAGAAATCCTGATACGGCAGAGAATAATAAAGCTGATGATCGTGCTGGTGGCGCTCTTTGGCGCGGTTGCGGCGCGCATTGTCAGCCTTACTGTTATTCAGGGCGAGGAGCTCACCGCCCGTGGCGTTCGTCAATGGACGCAGGAGGGCAAGGTGGCTGCCCAGCGCGGCAGCATCGTGGACCGCAACGGCGCCGTATTGGCGCTGAGCACTACGGCGTATATCGTTACGGTCAATCCCAGGCTGGTTGTAGATGACGAAGCTTTTGCCGATGCGGTGGCGCCGCTTCTGCAGGCAGACCGGAATCAGATGATCAAAAAGCTGGGCAATAAAAGCTACGCCTCGGTGCAGCTCAAGCGTCAGGTTTCCCGGAAAACGGTGGACGCCCTGCGCACCTTGCGGGCGCAGGATGACAAAATGGCCTCGCTGCTCCGGGGCGTCGATTTTTCGGAGGATACCCGCCGAGTCTACTTGAACGGCGATTTTCTCAGCCAGGTGCTGGGACTGACAAACGTTGACAGCGAGGGCCAATCGGGCCTGGAAAAGCTGTACAACACCGTCCTGGCTGGGGAAGACGGCTTGCTTTTGACCGAGGTGGACCGCAAAGCCCGGTCCATTCCGGAGGGCAAAACCACTTATGTTGCGCCGCAGCGCGGCGACACGCTGCAATTGACCATTGACAGCAGCATTCAGGCTTTCGCCGAGCGGGCCATGCGCGAATGCATCGCGGTGAACAACGCCCGGGCGGTGGAGGCCATCGTGATGGATGTGCAGACTGGCGCTATTCTTGCCATGTGCATGAAGCCGGGCTATGATCCCAACGATCCGCCCCGGGACGATGTGGAACGGCTGACCGATCTGATGCGCATTACCGCCGTAAGCGACGCGTACGAGCCGGGCTCCACCTTCAAAAGCCTGACCTGCGCCGCCGCGCTGGACGCGGGCGTCACCACTGTGGATGATACCTTCAACTGCAGCGGCTCCATCAAGGTGGATGGCGATACCATCCGCTGCTGGAAGAACAGCCACGGTCACGAAACGCTGGCCCAGGGCCTGCAGAACAGCTGCAATCCGGTATTCGTCCAGCTGGCGCTGCGTCTGGGCACCGAGCGGCTGTATCAGTACCTGCGGGCCTTTGGGTTGGGCGTGCGTACCGGCGTCGATCTGCCGGGGGAGAGCGCAGGCATCCTGATCAACAGCCGGTATGTGAAATCGGTGGATCTGGCCCGCATCGGCTTTGGGCAGAGCGTTGCGGTAACGCCCATTCAGATGATCACGGCGTTTTCAGCGGTAGTCAACGGGGGAAAGCTGATGAAGCCCTACATCGTTGCCTCCGTTTTGGATGAAAACGGTGAAACCGTGCAGCGCGCTGCCGCTCAGGTGGTTTCAACGCCTATCAGCGCCGAAACCAGCGCTGTTATGCGGGAACTGTTGGAGGGCGTGGTGGCCCAAGGCGGCGGTCGGAACGCCTACATTGAAGGCTATCGGGTGGGCGGAAAAACGGGCACCGCCCAGGTGTATATCGACGGCAAGGTGTCCAGCTCCGTTCACATCGGTTCCTTCATTGGCTTCGCTCCGGCCGACAATCCGCGCTTTGCCGTGCTGGTCATTGTTGACGCGGCGGATGTGCCGGTGGATTACGGCGGCACCACGGCTGCGCCCTTTGCCCGGCAGATCATAGAGGATACCCTGCGTTATATGGGCATCCCGAAGGAAGGCGAGGAGGAAACGAAGCTGGCCGAAGTGCCGAGCGTGATCGGATTGACGGTGGACGAGGCGGCAAGGCGTCTGCGCTCGGTACCGCTCAAGTGGGAAACTGACGGCGTGAGCGGCGTTGTCACGGACCAGATGCCGCCGGCCGGCGCAAGTCTGGCCGCGGGCGGTCAGGTCATGCTCTATACCGCTCCCAAGGAGGCGGCGACGCCTGAGCTGATGGCCGCTGTGCCCGACGTGCGCGGCATGAGCGTGGTGGAAGCAAGCCGCGCTTTGCGGGCCAGAGGATTTGAAATGGAGCTGCAAGGCAGCGGCGTGGCCGTGTCGCAAAGCCCTGCGGCGGGCGCTTATGCCGAGCAGGGAAGCTCCGTTCGCGTAACCTTTGCCATGCCGTGAACCGCGGCGCGGCATTCAATAAAAAACTGCCAATTCGGAAAAGGAGAAATGGCATGAAACTCACCGATCTGGCGCGCGCGTGCGCGCAGCAGGTTTTGGATATCCGGGGCGATTGCGTTGTGGAAACGCCCTTTATCAACAGCCGGGAAAAGCATGAGAACGGTTTGTTTTTCTGTATCTCAGGCGCCCGGTTTGACGCCCACGCTTTTGCTCCCCAGGCGGTGGAGAACGGCGCGGCTGCCCTGGTGGTGGAGCGCTTTTTGGAGATCGATGTGCCGCAGCTGCTGGTCGGAAATGTGCGCGAGGCGCTGGGCCCCATGTGCGCGGCCCTGTACGGGCATCCCTCCGAACGCATGCGGATGATCGGCATCACCGGCACCAAGGGCAAAACGACTTCCAGCTATCTGATCAAAGCCATCTTGGAGGCGGCGGGCATGAAGGCCGGGCTCATCGGCACCACCGGCAACATGATCGGGAATCAGTTCATCCACGGCGATATGACGACGCCCGAGGCCCATCACCTGCAGGGCTTGCTCCGCAGGATGGCGGACGAGGGCGTGCAGGCTGTGGTCATGGAGGTTTCGGCCCACGCGATCGATATGCGCCGGGTGGATGGGATCCTCTACGATGTGGGCTGCTATACCAATCTGTCCCAGGATCATTTGGACTATTTTGAAACCATGGACAGGTATTTCGAGGCCAAAAAGGCGTTTTTTACTCCCGCTCATATCCGCCAGGCCGTGCTGAACGTGGACGATGAAACCTCCTTCCGGATCATGCGCGACATTCAGGTGCCCTATCTGCGCTATGGCATCAGCACCAACGCCGAGCTTTATGCACGGGATATTGAAATATGCGAAACCGGCGTCACCTTCCGCGTCTGCGTGCTGGAGCAGGGCGAGCGCGTGATCCATCTCAAAATGACGGGCATTTTCAACGTGTATAACGCGCTTACCGCCACGGCGGCCGCCCTGGCGCTGGGCATTGGGCTGGACGATATCGTCCGCGGCCTGGAAAGCGTCACCGCGGTGCCGGGCAGAGCGGAGATGCTGGAAACCCATACGCCCTATAAGGTGCTGCTGGATTATTCCCATTCGCCCGAGGCGCTGGAAAACATCCTTACCGCCGTGCGTGATTTTACCCGGGGAAGGGTCATCGCCCTCTTTGGCTGCGGCGGAGACCGCGACCATGGCAAGCGCCCCATGATGGGCGAGATCGGCGGCAGGCTGGCGGATTACTGCATACTGACCAGCGACAACCCCCGGAATGAGGATCCCTACGATATCCTGGCATCCATCGAGGAGGGCATCAAGCGCACAAAAGGCGCGTATACCGTTATTGAAAATCGGCGGGAAGCCATCCGCTGCGCCTTGAATATGGCCAAAGAAGGGGATATGGTGATCCTGGCCGGAAAAGGCCATGAGACCTATCAGGAAATCAGGGGCGTCAAGCACCCCTTTGATGAAAAAGTGGTGGTGCGGGAGCTGCTGGACGAGATGCGCGTGGACAAGCCCGCCGACTGAACCAAAGGAGAGAGGATCGCATGCTGTACATGATCGCTGCGGCCGTACTGGCGGCTGCTATGATGCTGGCGCTGATGCCCAAGTGTATTCTGAAGCTCAAAGCCCTTAAATTCGGGCAGACCATGTATGAACTGGGCCCCCAGAGCCATCTGAATAAAAAGGGAACGCCCAATATGGGCGGCATCGTCATGGGCCCTGTAACAGCGCTGTGCGCGTTTGCGCTGACGCTGGCCTGGCATGGCCGGGAGGTGTTTCGTGGCTTTTGGACGCTTTACAATCCACTGTGGGCGCTGCTGGCGCTGGTGATCGCGTGCATGCTGCTGGTGGGCTTTTCTGACGATTATATCAAGGACGTTAAAAAGGATCATGAGGGGCTCAAGCCCAAGCAGAAGATCGTTCGGCAGGTGGCTATCGGCCTGGTGTTCGCCGTATGGGCGTATTTCTATGTGGGCAGCGATGTGATCATCCCCTTTACCGGAAAAACCTGGGATCTTGGCATATTCTATATTCCGCTTATCACGCTGACCGTGCTGTTTATGACCAACAGCGCCAATCTGCAGGATGGACTGGACGGCCTGCTTTCCACCGTAACGGTGGTGGGTATGGCGGCGTTCGGTATCCTGGCGCTGCTGATGGAAAAAGAGCTGAGCAGCGCCGTGTGCGGCGTGCTGGCTTTCGCCATGGCGGGCGCGGCCATCGGCTTCCTGCGCTTTAACCATTATCCGGCGCAGATCTTCATGGGCGATACCGGCAGCATGTTCATCGGCGCTGCGATGGTGGGCATCGCCATAGCGCTCAAGATAGAGTTCCTGCTGCTCCTGATCACCTTTACCTGCGTGTTCAGCTCGGTTTCGGTGATCATGCAGCGCTACTATTTCAAGCTGACTCACGGCAAGCGCATCTTTAAAATGTCGCCCATCCATCATCATTTTGAAATGTGCGGTATGAAGGAAACGGCCATTGTTCGCATGTATGGCATCGTAACGCTGATCCTGTCGGCCATCGCCGTGGCTTCCATGTATAAATGGTTCTGATTCTGCTGAAACGGGGAAAGAGATATGATTGACCGGAGCTTCTGGAAGGATAAGCGCGTGCTGGTGCTGGGCATGGCCCGCAGCGGCATCGCCGTGGCAAAGCTGCTGTGCAAATATGGCGCTGTGCCGCTTTTGAACGACAGAAAAACCGAAGATAAGCTGGGCGAAGAAATACAAACGCTTCGGGATTTGCCCTGCCGTTGGCATCTGGGGGAGGATCCGGCTGCGCTGCTGGACGCGTGCGACGTGCTGCTGATCAGCCCGGGCGTTCCCATTGATTCCCCTATTGTGCTCGCCGCCAAAGAAAAAGGCAAGCCGGTGACCGGCGAGCTTGAGATTGCTTCACAATTGGCCGATGGTCTCCTGGTGGCCCTGACCGGAACCAACGGCAAAACCACCACCGTTTCCCTACTGGGTGAGATCTACCGCGCGGCGGGAAAAATCGCCTATGTGGCGGGCAATATTGGTTATCCGTTGTCCGCTGCCGCCATGCTCAGCCGCCCGGAGGATGTGCTGGTAGCCGAGGTTTCCTCCTTTCAGCTGGAAACCACCGATACTTTCCATCCAAAGGTTGCCGCTGTGCTCAACGTTACGGAAGATCACCTGAACCGCCACTACACGATGGAGAATTATACCGCGGTAAAGCGGCATATATTTGACCGTCAGTGCAGCGCGGACACGGCAGTGCTGAATTACGATGATCCGGCATGCCGGGCCATGGCGCAGGGGCTGCAGGGCAAGGTTGCCTTTTTCAGCCGAACCCAGGAAGTGGAACAGGGCGCATTTGTGAAGGAGGGCAGGATCACCCTCCGCTGGAATGGCGAAGAAAAGCCGGTGTGCGGTGTGGACGAGGTGTATATCCCCGGCCCGCATAACACGGAAAACGCCCTGGCCGCGGCCATGATGGCCTGCGCCTCCGGCGTTCCCGCGGCTGTGATCCGTCACGCGCTTCGTACCTTCAAGGGTGTGGAGCACCGTATTGAGTTTGTACGGGAGCTGGACGGCGTCAAATGGTACAACGACAGCAAGGGTACCAACGTGGATTCCACCGTCAAGGCTGTACAGACCATGCGCGCACCCACGGTACTGATCCTGGGCGGCTCTGACAAGCATGTTCCCTTTGACGCCTTGGCGCGGGAAATCATCGTCAGCGGTCAGATCGCCCACGTGGTGCTCTGCGGCGCTACGGCCCCGCAGATCGAACAGGCCCTGCTCAAAGCGGGCTATACCGCCATTTCCCATGCGGAAGCGTATCCGGAAATGGTGGATCTGTGCCGGAAGCTGGCGCAGCCCGGCGGCAACGTGCTTCTGTCGCCCGCCTGTGCCTCTTTCGACAAATTCAGCGATTATGAACAGCGCGGACGCGTGTTCAAGCAACTCGTAAACGAGCTGAAATAACATTCTCTTTTCCGAAAGGACAGCAGGCATGACAAACGTCGTCGTCCTGCCAAAGAGAAAGCGCAGGCCAGCGGATAAAACGCTGCCTGTGATCGTAGGACTGCTTTTGATGATGGGGCTGGTAACGCTGTTCAGCGCCACCTATTACAACGCTCAGGATAGCGGCGACGCGCTGTCCGAGGTGAAAAAGCAGCTGTTTGGCATGGCCATAGGCTTTGTGGCCATGCTTTTTACATCCCGGATCCCTTTCTGGTTCTGGGGCAGGCATCGCGTGGCGCTGACGGGCCTTGTGCTCAGCGCCTTGCTGCTGGTGCTGGTGATCATCCCCGGCGTGGGCGTATATGTCAACGGTTCCCGGCGCTGGCTGCGCCTGGGACCGCTGTCCTTTCAGCCCAGTGAATTGGCAAAATACGCGCTGGTGCTCTTCGTTTCGCTGTCGCTGGCCGCCCGGGGAAAACGGGTGGAAAAGCTTTTCAGCGGCATCCTGCCGGTGCTTGCGGCTCCGGCTGTCGCCTTTCTGCTCATCCTGGAGCAGCCAAACCTCAGTACGGCGGGCAGCATTCTGATCGTCAGCGTGATCCTGGTGATGCTGGCTGGCGCCAAATGGCGTCATATGGCGCTGCTGGGCGCCGGGGGAGCTGCGGTAGGCGCGTACTACGCCTGGAGCGCGCCTTACCGGCGTGCCAGGCTGCTGTCCTTTACCGATCCCTTCGCCAAAATGAGCGATGAGGGATATCAGTTGGCCCAATCGCTCGTCGCCTTTGGCTCCGGCGGGCTGTTCGGCATGGGGCTGGGGGCCGGAAGGCAAAAATACGCCTATCTTCCCTATCCTGAGAGCGATTTTATATTCGCCATCGTGGGGGAGGATTTTGGGCTGTTCGGCTGTGTGGCGGTGATTTTGATGTTCATCGCATTTCTGTTTGCCGGCATGCGCATTGCCCTTACCTGCCCCGACCGCTTCGGCTGTCTGCTG
>JAFUDW010000118.1 GCA_017464225.1 Clostridia bacterium
CGTCCGCACCGAATCGTCTTCCGGAATGATGGTCTCCACATCCAGCGGCAAAACTACTTGCACCGCCGTTTCTTTTGTTGTATAATTAATTCGCTGTGTTTGTTTCATGGCAGTTACATTATACAGCAAAAAACGGAGTTGTTCTCACGAACTTCTCCGTTTTTTTTCTGAGGTTTAGTGCAACAGCCCCCGCGGGATCATAAGGGCCGCGGAGGCCCTTATCGTCTCCCCCTCCTTCAATCCTCCGGCGGCCGTTTTTCCTTGCCATAGGCCGAAACGGCGCGCAGCAGGTATACGACGGCGGCAGCGTCGCAGAGAAAGGCGCAGGCAATCACCGGCAGCTCTTTGGTTGAAAAGAAGAACAGCAGGAAGAATACGACCGATATCAATATAAAAACGTACGCGGTGGTCAGGTTTTTGCGGAAGCTGCCCTTCCCCTGCATGAACTGATCCCATTTCATGTTGATCCCTCTCTTTCCGCGCCGTCAATCCGCGGGTCCAAGAAAGACCGCGCTGCCTGCCGGCGGCACTTTAAAATTCAAATGCGCAAGCGCGTCCTCATGCGCAAGGTCTATGAAATATCGCAGCGCAGCGTTGAGCCGGAAGCCCTTCGCGCACCCTACGCTGAAACGGAATCGGGGCATGGTTTGGAGATAATACCAAGCCACGTCCTTTTTGTTTTGCACCTGGGACTGGGGAATGATCACGCTGCAGATCCCCTGCGCGGCCAGCTGCTCCAGGAAGCTGTTGAAGCTGGATTCCACCATGATATTGGGCTCAAAGCCCGCCTCCTCAAAGATCGGATCGATCAATTGAGAGCGCATGGTGCTCTGCTTCAGCGCCAGCGCGAAGGGATCGTCCCGCAGCTTTCGGATATCGAAGGCCGGCAGCGGCTCATCGGTAAACGGCGCATTCCGGGCCAAAGGATGGCTGCGGGGCACGCCCAGCACCAAATTTTCCTCGCTGAGCGGCATGATCTCCAGACCGTTCCATTCGCTGTCCCGGCTTCCTAACAGAAAAACTAAATCCAGATCGTTCCGGGCAAGCAAATCCAGCATCTCGGGCACCAGCGACTGATAGCACCGCATCTGGATACCGGGGTACCGCTGATGGAATACGGGATACACCCGGGCGAACACGCCGCTGCCGTGATCATAGGTCAGCCCTACCCGATAGGTGCCCGTGATGCACTCCGAAAGGTCCTGCAATTTGGCGTAGGCCGCCTGCCGGATGTTCAGCATGCGGTGGGCCGCCTCCAGATACACTTTCCCCGCTTCCGTGGGCACCATGCGCCGCTGAGAGCGCATGAAAAGCGGCGTATTCAGATCCTTTTCCAGCTTCAAAAGCTGCTGATTCAGCGCCGACGGCGTGACGAACAGCTGCGCCGCCGCTTCGGTCATATTGCCGTATTTTTCAATGGCCACCACATATTCCAATAACCTCAGATCCACGGTTTTCCCCTTTCCGCCCCCTGGCTTTTCTCTCTTTTCAAGCGCCGTGTTCCCCCATTTCTGCATTAAGTTTTTCTAATTAATTCAGTAATTTTAATTACCTTTACTTTTTATTATACACCGTTTATAGTATTTGTAAAGACAATTTGGAAATTTTTCAACCAGAACCGCCGACACAAAAAACGCAACTGAACAAACCAATGAAACGGGAGGGATCAACCATGTCGCTGCTCAAGAAGCTGGACAAACACTTTGAACTGGTGTGTCTGGCCATCCTGCTGATCATCATGACGGTGCTTTCGTTCGCCAACGTGGTCATGCGCTACTGCTTCAAAGCGCCCATCTACTGGTCGGACGAGGTATGCTGCTACTGCCTGGCGCTCAGCGCTTTCTTCTGCCTGCCCTACTCCATCCGCTGGCGCTCGGCCATCCGCGTGGACACCTTCACCTCCATGCTGCCCAAGGCCGTCCAGCGCGTCCTGCAGATCGTGTGCGATGTGATCATGCTGGCGTTCCTTAGCATCTGCGTGAAGGGCGGCATCGACGTGGCCTCAAACGCCGCCAAGATCGCCCAGAAGAGCCCGGCGCTGCAGATCCCCGTGCACATCCTCTACGGCGTGATGACCTTCTGCTTCCTGCTGGCCATCTTCCGCACGGTACAGGTGATGTACCTGGAGTTCACCGGAAAGAAGGAGGAAAAGTAAAATGACGATCGGGTTATTCTTCATCCTGCTGGCCGCATTCCTGGTCATCGCTCTGCCGGTAGGCGGCGTGTTCGGCCTCATGTCGGTGCTGCCCAACCTGATGGGCACGCTGAAATTTGCCCCCGTGGACGTGGTGCGCGCCATGTTCTCCGGCATGAACAGCTTTACCCTGCTGGCCGTGCCGCTATTCATGGTATCGGGCATGATCATGGCCGAGGGCGGATTGTCCAAGCGGCTGTTTGACTTTTTCGCCTACTTCATCGGCAACAAGCGCGCCGGCTTCCCCTGCGCCGTGGTGGTCACCTGCATGTTCTATGCCGCCATTTCAGGCTCCAGCCCGGCCACGGTGTCGGCGGTTGGCGCCATGACCATCCCCTTTCTGACCAACCTGGGCTATGATATCGTGTTCGCCACCGCCATCGTCACAGTGGCCGGCGGCTTGGGCGTCATCATTCCGCCTTCCATCTCCTACATCGTATACGCGGCGGCGGCCAACGCGTCGCCCTCCGCCCTGTTCATCGCCGGCATCATCCCCGGTCTGCTCATCGGCTTCGCGCTGATGTTCTATTGCTGGATCTACTGCAAGCGCAACGGCGAAGACCGGCAAAAGCTGGAAGCCAACTATAAGGCCATCCGCGCCAAAGGCTTCTGGCCCCTGCTGAAGGAAAGCTTCTGGGCGCTGCTGACCCCAGTGATTATCCTTGGCTGCGTGTATTCCGGCATCTGCTCGCCCACCGAGGCGGCCGTGATCTCGGTGATCTACGGTCTGTTCGTCTGCGTATTCGTGTACAAGACCATCAAGATCAAGGACATCGGCAAGGTATTCATCGCCGGCGCAAAGACCTACGTAAACATCCTGTTCGTCATCGCCGCCGCCACCGCCTTCGCCCGGGCCATGACGCTGCTGCGCTATCCCCAGACCATCTCTAAGGCCGTACTGGCGATGACCAATAACAAGTACGTGATCCTGCTGCTGATGAACCTGATCATGCTGGTGTGCGGAATGATCATTGACAACATCCCCAACATCATGATCCTGACGCCCATCCTGCTGCCCATCGCCAAGGCCGTCGGCATCGATCCCACCCACTTTGGCATCATCATGACGGTGAACCTGGCCGTGGGCATGGTGACCCCACCCATGGGCATCAACCTGTTCGTGGCCTCGGGCATGACCAAGATCCCTATGCTGAAATTGGCCAAAGCCTGCATCCCCTTCCTGGCGGCCTTCCTGATCTGCCTGCTGCTGATCACCTTTGTGGAGCCGCTCAGCCTGTTCCTGCCCAATATCCTGTAACTCTGGATTCCTGAGCCAAGGCTCATGAACGAATAGAAAGGAGATATCCCCATGAAAAAGATCCTTGCCACCCTGCTTGTCCTCATCCTTGCCCTGGGGCTCGCCGCCACCGCCTCCGCGGAGGATTACGGCTCCTACGATTGGATCGCCGCCATGACCGTGGCCGAAACCACCACCAACTACAAGATGGTGGAAAAGTTCGCGCAGCTCATCAATGAGCGCAGCAACGGCAGCATCAGCGTGGAGCTGTATCCCGGCGGCCAGCTGGGCAACACCACAGAGTTCACCGAAGCCGTCGTGGCCGGCTCCATCGACATCGGCACCGGCATGACCACCGACCTGGTGGACTTCGTGCCCGAAATGGGCCTGTTCGACATGCCCAACCTGTTCGACTCCATTGACCAGATGCGCGCCCTGCTGACCTCGGACTACGCCCTCAATACCATCAACGAATACTGCGTGGCTCACGGCGTGCGCATGCTGGGCTTCTCCGACGCCGGCTTCCGCCAGCTGACCACCAACAAGCGCGTGGATAAGCTGGACGATCTGAACGGCCAGAAGATCCGCGTGATGACTAACAACTACCACATCGCCTACTGGAACGCCGTTGGCGCCTCCGCCGTGCCCATGCAGTTCGGCGAGGTCTTCATGGCCTTGCAGCAGAACACCATCGACGGCGAGGAAAACCCCTACATGAACGTCGTGGGCAACAACATTCATGAAGTGCAGAAGTACATCGTGGAAACCAACCATCTGGGCCACATCATCACCTTCTTCATCAACAACGACCTCTATGAAAGCCTGCCGGATAATACCCGCGCGCTGGTGGACGAATGCGCCGCCGAGGCCGTGGCCTATGCCGCCGAGGTTGCCAACGAGAGCATCGCGCTGGACAAGCAGACCTGCGTCGACGCCGGCTGCGAGATCATCACCCTGTCCGAAGAGGACCTGGCCACCTTGCGGGAAAAGGCCCAGGTGGTGTATGATATGGTGCGCCAGAGCCTGGGCGATGATAAGGTGGACGGCCTGCTGAACGCCATTCAGGCGCTGTAAGGCTGAACGCCGCGCCGGGACGCGCGGCGCGTCCCGGCGCTCCGCCCATTATACCTATGGCAGCACGAAGGGAGACCTCCATGGATTTTCTGATCAAAAACGGAACGCTCTATGATCCCGCAAGGCATGCCTTTTGCCGCGGCGATATCGCGCTGCTGAACGGCTGTATCGCCGCGCCCAGGGAAGGCACGGATTATCGCCAGGTGATCGACGCAGAGGGCTGCATCGTGCTTCCCGGGCTGATCGATTACCATGTGCACTACTTTCTGAACGGCGCGGAAAACGGCGTGCAGCCCGACGCCGCCTCCTTCTGCTGCGGCGTCACCACGGCGGTGGACGGCGGCACCTGCGGCGCAGGCAGCTACGAGCTGTACCGCCGCAGCGTCATGGCCATGAGCGAGGTGCGCATCCTCAATTACCTGCTGGTGGCCTCCGGCGGTCAGGCCTGCGACCGCTATCCCGAAAACCTGGATCCCGCCTGCTTTGATGAAGATAAGATCCTGTCGCTCTTTTCCCGCTATCCGGACAACCTGGTGGCGCTCAAAACGCGCATCTCCAACGGCATCATCACGCCCGATATGGCCCGCCGCTCCCTGGAGGCCACCGTGCGCATCGCCGACAAGGCGCAGACGCCCGTGGTGGTGCATGTCACCGATTGCTGCATCGGTCTGGACGAGCTGGCATCCTTCCTGCGGCCGGGCGACGTGATCTGCCATATCTACCACGGCAAGGGAAAAAACACCTGCCTGAACGACCGGGGAGAGGTGCTCCCGGGCCTGCTGGAAGCCCGCAAGCGCGGCGTGCTGTTTGACGCCTCCAACGGGCGCAGTAATTTTGATCTGACGGTGGCGCAGAAAGCCGTGGCCCAGGGCTTCGTTCCCGATATCATCTCGTCGGACAACAACACAAGCAGCTTTTTCCTCCAGCCCCTGCACAGCCTTCCCCGCATTCTGAGCAAATTTCTGGATTTCGGCATGCCCCTGGCCGACGTATTGGACGCCGCCACCATTGCGCCGGCGCGCAAGATCGGCCTGCCCGAGCTTGGAACGCTGGCGGAGGGCACCCCGGCGGATATCTGCATCCTGCAGCTGAGAAAAAAGGCCGTTCCCTATTCCGATATCAACGGCCATACCTTCACCGGCTCCCAGGTACTGACACCCATGATGACCTTTAAGGGCGGAAAATGTATGTACTGTCAGGCGGATTTTTGCTGATCATTGCGAAGCAATTTGAAAGAATTGATGGGAGGGAGGACGATAAGGGCCTCCGCGTCCGGGGCTTGCCGGCTCGCTCTACGCTGAAAGCCCCTTATGATCCCGCGCCATGGTATTTCATACCCTGGACCCATTCCGGCGAACAGTCTTGATGTTGAAATTCTGAACCAGTTACCCGCTCCAGAAATGACGGCGGCTCGCCGACGTCAATGACGCGACAGCGTCATAGCGATCATACAGAAATGCCCAGACCGAGCTTGCTCGAGTCTGGGTTATTTTTGTTGATCGCGTATTTCAGGTGCGCTCTTTGCGACAACCCGTATTCAATCAACTGCGGGAAATTGTCTGTTTATAGCGCTAAGCTGCATCCGCCGCTGGCGGGTCCAGGGGCTTCGAGCGCCCGGAAAACCTTCCCGAGGGGCCCGCAGCGCTTGGAAAATGCCCCCGTGCGGGCATTTTCAGCGAGGGCGGGTTGGCAGACCCCGGACTGGTTTTCAGCGAGAAGCGGGCCGGTAGGCCCCGGAAAACTTGCACCCCAGCAGGGTTTTTAAGGGGCAGCGCCCCTTAACGATCCCTTCCCTCGTCCAATTCCTGTTTTAAGTCTGATTTGGCACGCGCTTGCTATTCCTTCTCCCGAATCCAAACGGTCATATCGCCCTCCTGCCGATTGGCCCAGGCGAAATAGGGAATGGCGGTCAGCGCGCCTGTCCTAAGCCCGACGATCTCCGCGGGCAGGCCGGGGATCGGGCCGCACAGGCCGATCTCCGCGTTCTTGGCCAATGAAAAGGAGTCCACCGGGCTGACCTGATCGGCCTGTTCCAGGCAATAGATCAGCGGCCCGCGCGCCAGGGCCACCTTTCCCGCGCAATCCGCCACCCGGCGGTCGGCATAGACGCGGCGAACCGGCATATCAAGCGCCAGACGCACAGCATCGTTCGCCTGCCAATCGCGGTCAATGTAACAATAGCCGTTTTTGATTTGACCGTCCCAGGGCCGGCCGTTGACGAACAGCATGAATTGCCCGGCATAGCGCGGGATCCGGACTGCGAGGGCGAAGCGGCCGGGATCCTGTACGGTATAGCGGACTTCGCCCTTCCAGGGATATCCGCATTCCATCCGGATATGGCCATGGCAGGTCTCCGCCCGGCTGCCGATAAACAGATGGCTGTAAACGGTCGTCTCATCCTCGCTCCACAGATAACTGCCCAGGGAAGCGATGAGCCGGGCCAGATTGGGCGGGCAGCAGGCGCAGGCATGCCACGGCGGCCGCTGGGGCAGCACATGCTCATAGCCCGGCGCGATCCCGGACACGTCCATCTTTACCGCCAGCGGGTTCACATAGAAAAAGCGCTTGCCATCCAGCTGCATCCCGGCCAGCGCGCCGTTGTACAGCTCCAGCTCCATGATATCCGCGTACCGGCCGTCGGCCCGCAGCTTCAGCATTTCATGGGCGAAAAAGGTCATGGCCACGGCTGCGCAGGTTTCGCCGTAGCAGCGGTCCGATGGCAGGTCGTAATCCACGGTAAAGGATTCATGCCGCGCGGAAGCGCCCACCGCGCCCGTCACATACATCTGCTTTTCGGTAATGTTTTCAAACAGGCGCTCACAGGCGGCCCGCAGCTCCTCATCCCCCGTTTCAGCCGCAGCGTCGGCCATGGCGGCAAGCATGTACAATTGGCGCACGGCGTGACCGCGGGCAACGGTTTGCTCCCGCACGGGCACGTCGGACTGGTTATAGACGGTATCCTCCGGCAGGATATCATATCCGCCGTAGTGGACGCCGGGATGGGCGGGCGTATGATTTTTGAACCAATCGGGATCCTGCCCCCGCAGGTTCAGAAACCGCAGCGCCATATCCCGATAGCGGGCGTTGCCCGTGGCGCGGAACAATTTCAAAAGGCCGATCTCGATCTCCTGATGGCCGGGGATGCCCTCCCGCGTTTCAAACCGATCGCAGATATGATCGGCCAGGCGGACGCAGACGGCAAGCAGCGCGTCCTTTCCCGCGGCCTCATGCAGGGCGACGCCCGCCTCCAGCATATGCCCCGCGCAGTAGAGCTCATGGCATTCCAGCAGGTTTTTCCATTTGTTTTCGGGTTCCCTGACGGTAAAATAGGTGTTCAGATAGCCGTCGGGCTGCTGGCAGCGGGCGATCAGCGCCGTCATATCGTCGATCCGGCGGGACAGGCCGTCGTCCCATTTCAGCGCCAGCGAATAGGCGGCGGCTTCCAGCCATTTGGCCACGTCGCTGTCCTGGAAAACCATGCCGTAAAATTCCCCGGTCTCCTCCCCGGCGGCCATGCGGAAATTGCTGATGGCATGGGATTTTTCAGCGCCGGGGATCTCGTCCCGGAGGATCTTTTCCATCCAGGGAATGGTCACATCGGTCATGAGCCGCTGGCGAGGCGACCAGAAATCATCCGAAATGCGCACGTTTTTGAGCGGGATATGCCGGATGCCCATGGCGTTTCCTCCTCCATCAGTTTTTCATGCCGGTCATCACGATGCCTTCCACAAAATACCTTTGTCCGATCAAATAGAACACGATGCCAGGAATAAAGGACAGGCAAGTGGCGCACATGATGCTTGACCAGTCGTCGTTGAAGGAGCCCCGGAAAATGTTGAGCCCCAGCGCCAGGGTATAGCGATCCCGGCGGGTGATATAGGTGACCTGCTGCAAAAGGTCGTTCCACAGCTCGATGAATTTGAGCAGGCCCACCACGATCATGGCGGATTTGATGGCGGGCACGATGATGAAGATCAGGATGCGGAAATACCCGCAGCCATCGATGGTGGCCGCCTCGTCCAGCTCCCTGGGCACGGTTTTGACAAACTGCCGGATCAGGAAAATATTGAACGCGCCGCCGCCGCAGAAATGGGGCAGGATCAGCGGCCAATAGGTGTTCACCAGGCCCAGCTTTGACCATGCGATAAACAGCGGGATCAGCGTGACCATGGAGGGCAGCAGCATGGAGCCCACGCACAGCGTGAACAGCAGCTTTTTGCCCCGGAAGCGGAGCCTGGCAAAGGCGTATCCGCCCATGGTGGCGGTGATCACCGCGCCGATGACGGCAGGCGCCAGGATGGTCATGGTATTGCCCAGAAACTTGAGGTACTCAAAGGATTTCAGCGTTTCTGTATAATTGCTGAACCGCCACGCCGGCGGCAGGAAGGCCGGCGGGTAGGCGTACAATTCGCCGTTGGACATGAGGGAAGAGCGGAAAATCCAGTAAATGGGAAGCAGCACGATGAGCCCCAGCAGGATCAACAGGATCAAGCACAGGATATCCGCCGTTTTTTCGCTTTTATGCCTGGAGGCCGCGCGGCCTTCCCGGCGCTTCCATGCCGCCGTACTCATTCCTTATCATCTCCTTCATAGAAGATCCAGCTGCCGCTGGTGGCGAAAAGGACGCCGGTAAAGATGGCGATGAGGATGAACAGGATGACGGCGATGGCGCTGCCATAGCCGTATTTATGGGATTTGAAGGCCTGGGTATACAGCATATAGCACATAAAGTAGCTGCCGGTGCCGGGGCCGCCCTTGGTGAGGCTCAGGGCCGGGGTGATCACCTGCAGGCTGGAGACCAGGCTCATGAGCAGATTATAAAAAATGATGGGCGTCATGCAGGGAATGGTGATTTTCCAGAACCGCTGCCAGGCGTTGGCGCCGTCGATCTCCGCCGCCTCATGGTAGGTACGCGGGACGTTTTGCAGCCCGGCCAGGAAAATGACGATCAGATTGCCGCTGAGCCAAACGGCGATCAGCGACAGAGACGGCGTGACCATGGCGCTGGAATCCAGAAATTTGACCGAGGTGCCGCCCATCAGCTTGATCACATAGTTAAAAAAGCCGTGATTGAAGTCGTAAAGCCACTTCCAGCCCAGATACACGGCCAGGGCGGGAAGCACGTAGGGCAAATAGAAAATGGCGCGGAAAAAGCCCCGGGCAGGCACCTTGCGGTTGAGCAGCATGGCGATGATCATGGAATAAACCACGCTGCCGATCACGGCAATGCCCGCGTACTCCAGGGTCGTTGCCAGAGAGCCGTAAAACTTGGTATCCCGGGTAAACAGCTTGATGTAGTTTTCCAGGCCGATATACTTCATATCGCCCAGACCGTTCCAGTCAAACAGGCTCAGGGCGAAGGATGCGAGCATGGGCAGATAGGTAATGCAGGTCAGGCCCACCACAGACGGCAGCAGCAATATCCACGCCGCCCGGGTTTCCGATCTGTTATATTTGATTTTCTTTTTCGCAAGGGCCGTCATGGCATGCACGCTCCCCATCTCACAAAATAAAGCCGAAAAACGAAGATCCAGTACGTTTTAAAACGGATCGGCCGGGGAAACGCGCAGGCGTTCCCCCGACCGATGAATGTGCGTCTCAGTCCACGACGATGGCTTCGCACAGTTCGGGATAGATTTCGTTGATCACGTCCTCCGCCGTGCGCTCGCCGCTCCACACGCTCTGCAGGGCGGTGAACAAAAGCTCGTTGGTGGTGATCTGCGTATTGGGCGTGAAGTACCAGCAGGCAGACTTGGCATAGTTCATGGTATAGTCCACCAGCACCTTGCGGCCGGTCTCCATATCCCTGTTGTAAGGATATTTCTCGTTGCCCAGCCACTGAGCAATGCCTTCCTCGGTCTTATAGAAGTACTCGCTCTTGGGCAGCCAGATGCCGGTCAGCACCAGGGCGTCCCAGTTGCTCTCCTCACGGGTGTACCACTTGACAAAGTCGTAGGCTTCCTGCTGATGCTGTCCCTTGAACACGCCGGTCAGGCCGGAGGTGCAGATGGTGACCTCTTCCTTCATCATGGGCAGGGGCGCGATGCCGTAATTGATATCCAGGTTCGGGAAATCGGTGCCCAAACGCCAGGTGCCGTCGGTGGTCATGGCCACGGTGCCGCTGCCGATGCCCACGCCGATGCCGTTATCCTCGGGGATGACGTTGAGGGGCGCAACATGCTCCACCAGCGCCAGATCAGCCACCTTCTGGATGGACTCGATGGCCTCGGGGCTATTGATGAGCACCTCGTTGCCATCCTCGGAGAACCAGGCGCCGCCGTTGGAGAGCGCCCAGACTTCCATCTGCCAGGTCCAGTTGTTGACGAATGCGCCGTACTGCACGATCTTTTCGGGGTTGAAGCCGTCCTCGCCGGGATGCTTGCCGGCGTCGTCAAAGGTCAGGCGCTTGGCCACTTCCACAAACTCTTCCCAGGTGTAGGGGGTATCGGCGGAGGGATAGGGCTCGCCCGCCGCGTCAAACATATCCTTGTTATAGTACAGGATCAGGATCTCATTGCTGCTGGAATAGCCAACGGGCACGCCGGCATCCTTAAAGGTGATGCAGTCCATGGGCTGCAGCTCCTCGCCGGCGAACATGTCGGATACATCGGCCATCACACCGTTGCGGGAGAAATACAGCACGGCGTTTTCATTGACCATGCCGCAATCCGGCAGCTGGCCCGCAATGGCGTAGTTGACCAGCGTTTCGGTATACTGCTCGTTGGGGATCTGCATGGGCTCCACAAACACCTTGTCCTGGCTGGCGTTGTACACATCCAGGGCGGACTGCACGCTCTCCGCCTCGGTCTGGTTGCCCCAGAAGGAATAGGTGATGTGCACCCTGCCGTCGCCTTCCGCCAGCGCGATCAGCGGCAGCGTCAAGGCCAGGCACAGAACGATTGCCAACAATTTCTTCATGGTTCTTCCTCCTTTAATATGATATGGGTTCGCTGTGTGGTTATACGTTTAACCACCTTGTTATATATACGATACCATTCCATCTGTAAATTGTCAATGGTTTCAGGGCGATATTTGGCCAAAAATACCAGGTTAATTTGTTAACCAAAAGCGCTTGACGAATGGCGAACGCATTATGTATAATACTTAAAACGATTAACCGAAAGCGGGTGCGTGTATGGCAACCATGCGGGATGTGGCGCTGCTGGCCGGAGTTTCCACGGCCACTGTTTCCCATGTGGTCAACGGCTCCAAAAAGCTGTCCCCCGAAACCACGGAGCGCGTGCTGCGGGCAATATCCCAGGTGAATTATACCCCCAACACCCTGGCAAAATCGCTGCGCATGGGTCAAAGCCGTACCGTGGGCGTGCTGGTGGAGGATATTCGGGGCTTGCCGGTGGCGTCCATCGTCAGCGGCATCAGCGAAACGCTGTCCAAAAGCGGCTATAAAACGATCCTCCACGATCTGCACCTGCTGGAAAAGCTGTATAACCAATATGAGCAGATCGGCACCTATCGGGAGCGCATCAACGAAGGCGTTACGCTGCTCAAATCCTCCAACGTGGACGGCATCATCTACGTGGCCATGCACGACCGGCACCTGGATTATCTTTTGGATCCCATGGACACGCCGCTGGTGTTCGCCTATTCCCACGGCACCGAAAAGGACACCTATGTGACCTATTCCAATCGGGATTCCGCCGCCGATATGACAAGATATCTGCTGGATCACGGTCATACCCGCATCGGCGTCATCGCAGGCCATCCCCACTCCTACCCCACAGGTCAGCGATTGCTGGGCATCCAGATGGCTCTGCAGCAGGCAGGGCTGGTGCTGCCCGCCGAATATATCCGCTACGGGGACTGGGAATACGATTCCGGCAGGACGCAAACCCAGGCACTCCTTTCCCTTTCCCCCGTTCCGACGGCCATCTTCGCCATGAACGATCTGATGGCCGCCGGATGCATCGCCGTGCTGACGGAGCGGGGCATCCGGGTGCCGCAGGACATGGCGGTAGCCGGCTTTGACAATCGGGAGATCGCCAGCTATCTGCAGCCGCCCCTGACCACCATCACGCTGCCCACCACCGAGATCGGCGTACGGGCGGCCCTGCACATCATAGACAGGATCAACGCGCCCGCCACCCTTCCCATGCGGGAGATCATTCACTGCGCCATCGTGGAACGCTCGTCGGTATAGCCGCGGGCCCCGGCAAGGCGAGATATTTATCCTTCTAAATTGATTTTTATATTTATATAACCGGAAGCAGCGGTTCCCGCGGAAACGGGCATCGGCATCGCGGGCCATGAACAAGCCCCTTGAAGCCGCGCGGCGCTGCGTTTTTTTGCGGCCGCCGCGCTTTTAAAAAAATTTCATTTTCTTTGTAACGAAATCGCAGTCTGTCCGTCTAACCGGCGGATCCGAAAGAGGGGAGGTGAGGCTGTGACCCAGGAACAGTGCGCCCGGATGTATGAAGCATGCTATATGCGGGTATTTTCCTACGCGATGACATTATCCGCCGATCGATCGGCAGCGGAGGAGATCACGCAGGAAACCTTTTTCCGCGCATTCGCGCGGCAGAGCGAATTCCGGAGAGAATCGGACGAGGTCACCTGGCTGTGCGCCATCGCCAAGAACCTCTTTCTGGATGAAAAGCGGAATCAAAGCAAGCGGGCGGCGTTTCCCGCAGACTTGCCGGACCCAAAGAAAAGCGTGGAGAATATCGCGGAGGACAGGGATTCCTCCTTCCGGATCCATATGGCGCTGCATGATCTGGAGGAACCCTACCGGGAGATCTTTGAGCTTCGGGTGTTCGGCGAACTGAGCTTCCGCGACATCGGCACGATCTTCCGGAAGACCGAAAACTGGGCGCGGGTCACATATCACCGGGCTCGGATCAAACTGCAGGAAAGGATGGAAATAACGTGATGTTGGATTGCGACGTTGTGCGCGATTTGCTGCCGCTGTACGCGGACGACGCATGCAGCGAAAAAAGCCGCGCTTTGGTAAAAGAACACCTGCTGGAATGCGCGGAATGCCGGGCCATGCTGATCCGCCTGAAAAACACCGAAATCGAGGATGGGTTAAAGAACGAGAAGGGCACGGTCATCCAGTACGGCGTCAAGCGCTTCAAGCGGCGCTCGGCGGCGGTGGGATCGGTGGTCTCCGGGCTGTTTATGGTGCCGATCCTGATCTGCCTGATCGTCAATTTTGTCTCCGGACCGTCCCTGGACTGGTTTACCGTGGTGCTTGCCGCCCTGGCCGTGGCGGCGTCGCTGACCGTGGTGCCGCTGATGGTATCCGAGGACAAAGCCTTCTGGACGCTGTGCGCCTTCACCGCCAGCCTAATGCTGCTGCTGGGCGTGACCTGCCTGTACAGCGGAGGCTCCTGGTTTTTCATCGCCTCCAGCGCCTGCCTGTTTGGCCTTGCGGTGGTCTTTCTGCCCTTTGCCATGAAGGCCCGGCCCGTCAAACGGCTGGTAGGCGAAGGCAACCGCTGGCTGATCACGATCGGGCTGGATGCGGCGCTGTTCTTTAATATGATGAATATGATCTCCGCCCACGGCAGGCTCACGCTGGGCACCATACTGTTTACCATTGCGGTGTTCGCCGGCGTCGGCCTGGTGGTCACCGAAATCATGCGGAAAAGAGGAAATAAAAATGAGTAAGAAGATCTTTGCAAAAGCCGTCTCTATCGTCTGCGCCGCGCTGCTGCTCGCCGTTCTGGCATGGGGCGTCGCCGGCGTATTGTCGCCCGGCGTCAGCGCCCTCGCCGAAAAGTACGAGGCCGGTGAAGCAGAAATTTCCGGCACGGTGCGCAATTTGGATATTGACTGGATCAGCGGAAAGGTGCATATTATATATCACAGCGGGAACGGCATTCGCCTGCGCGAATCCGCCGCCCGGGCCATCCCAAAGGATCAGCAGATGATCTGGCGGCTGGATGGGGACACCCTGCGGATACAGTATGAAAAGGCCGGCTTCCATCTGTTCCGCTTTACGTCGCTCCAAAAGGAATTGACGCTGGAGCTGCCGGAGGGCATTTCCCTGAACAACGTCAGCATCAGCGTCACCTCCGGCGAGATGGATATCCCCTCGCTGTGGACGGACAGCCTGCGGCTGGAAGCCACCTCCGGCGATATCCGGGCAGCCGCCGCGGCAAAGGACGTTACCATTGAGACGACCTCCGGCGACGTGATGTTCGGCCTGTCGGGGAACGCGCAGGCGCTGTCCATCCATTCAACCTCGGGCAACGTCCTTCTGCGCGCCGACAGCGTGGACAAGGCGGTCTTTGACAGCACGTCGGGCAGCATTCAGGCCGAGCTGCAATCCTCGAAAAAGGTGACTGCGAACAGCACCAGCGGCGACCTATCGGTAACCCTGTCCGCGATGGACACCCTGAAAATCGACACCACATCCGGCAACGTCTCGCTCTTTTTGCATGAAGCCCCGGGCTTTACCGCCCGCTTTGATACGGTCAGCGGCTCCATTCAATACGAGCTTCCCCTGCTCAAGCGCGGCGCCGATTACGTTTGCGGCGACGGCAGCGGAACCCTTCAGGTTTCCACCACGTCGGGGAACATCCGCGTGAACGCATCTGATCGATAAACGCCTTTGCGCCTGGAACACGCAAACCGGAAGGAAAACATATGCTCCGTTTGGAAGACTTTCAAAACATCATTGCCGAATTGCTGGACGAGCTCCCGGAGGAATTTTTTCGGGAGCTCACCGGCGGCGTCATCGTTTCTGAAGCCGTGGCCGTACCGGACTACGCGCTAAATGACGATCTTTGCACCATGGGGCAGTATTCGGTTTTTTCCGGCGTGCGGCAGGTCATTATATACAAGGGCTCCTTTGACCGCGTATATCCCTGCGCCGACGCGGAAACGGCAAAAGACATCCTGCGCGGCGTTGTTCGCCATGAGTTTCGCCACCACCTGGAACACCTTGGAGGCGTGCACAACGAAACCTCCCTGGAAGCTCAGGATGAGCGGGAAAAACAGGCGTACCTCGCCCGCCGCGCAAATCACGACAGCGATGCGGCGAAATGACGATCGCGCTCCCTGAAAGAACGGTCAAAACCGAATACGCCTTTTTGCGCCTCCCGCGGCCCGCACGATCGCAGGAGGTTTTTTAATGTTCAGTGATAGATGATGTATGATCAAATCATTAACAAACCATATCATACATGCTATCATTATTTTGATCCTGTTTATAAATCGATATGCGAAAATCCTAAAGCGCGCAGGAGAACAAAAAGCCGTATTCATAGCCGAATTTGAAAGGCAAACGCCTTTTGAATAATAAAAGGAGGTAACCCCATGAAGAAATTCCTGTCCCTGGTTCTGGCCGCCATTCTGGTGATGGCCGTCATGGCTCCCGCTCTGGCGGAAGACAAAGTGACCCTGAAAATCTACGCCCAGTATGCTGATGACGACACCAAGGTCCCCTATGACTACGCCGTAGAGAAGCTGGCTGAAGCGTATCCCAATGTGGAGCTTGAATTGATCGTGCAGGCCCAGGACGACGGCGCCACCCTGCTGTCCCTGGCCGCTGCCAAGAACCTGCCCGATATCTACCAGACCGGTTCCGGCATCATGTCCACCCTGCGGGCCAGCAACCAGATGATGGTGCTGAACGACGTGGCCGAAAAGACCGGCTTTGCCGCCAAGGTTTTTGAATCCGCCAAGGATTTCCTCTATGCCGACGATGGCAATATCTACGCCTTCCCCTATGCGGGCAACGAGTATGTGCTGTGGTACATCAACAAGGCCGTGTTCGCGGACGCCGGCCTGGAGATCCCCACCACCTACGAAGATCTGCTCCACTGCATTGAAGTGTTCAAGAGCAAGGATATCGTCCCCATGGCGCTGTTTGGCCAGGAAGGCTGGATCACTGCCGCTATGTACGATGTGATCGCCACCCGCTACAACCCCGCCGGCATCAAGGCCCTGGACCGCGGCGAAGCCCAGATCACCGATGAAGCCTATGTGAACGCCGCCCAGACCCTTTACGATCTGACCAAGGCCGGCCTGTTCCAGGCTTCCGTCACCTCCACCAACTATGACCAGGCTTCCGAAATGTTCCTTTCCGGCAAGGCCGCCATGTTCCTGAACGGCCAGTGGTACATTGAGGACGCCACCAAGGCCCTGGGCGATGACGTATGCTGGATCGCCTATCCCGCGCCTTCCGCCGAAGCCTTTGAGCAGAGCAAAAACGCCTTCTCCGGCAGCGGCTCTGTGGCCGGCTATGCCGTGAACCCCGACAGCCCCAACGCAGAGCTGGCCGCCGAAGTGGCCTCCTTCATCAGTGAAAAATACTGCGAAGCCAAGATCACCCTGCGCAACAATCCCCTGGTGGCTGTGAACACCGGTCTGACCAACGACACCCTGCCGCCCATGATGCAGGATCTGGTGGCCGCCATCCCCGAAATGACGAGCACCACCGCCTTCACCTGGGGCCTGACCAACACCACCTTCACCAATGCCATCGGCACCTGGACGCAGGCGCTGGTATCCGGCGAGTATTCCGTGGATGAATTTGTGGAAGAGATCGCCGCCGAAATGGAGTAAGCCAGACAAGCAAATGAACCTTTGCCCGGGGCGGGAGCTTTCCGCTCCGGGCATTTCCAACAAGTGACCGGAGGGATCCATGAATCGCTATCTTGCCAACAAAAAGGCCATCGCCCTGTTTGTGGCGCCCGCGCTGATCCTGTTCGTTGTGTTTGTGTTCATCCCCATCGTGCAGGTATTCTATTACAGCTTCTTCGATTGGGATGGAGTCAACACCGCCACCTTCCTGGGCTTGGCCAATTACAAAAAGCTGTTTGGCTCTACCCTGTTTTCTGTGGCGAACCTGAACGGGTTCAAGTTTGGCCTGCTGATCACGGTATACCAGATCTTCTTTGCCACCGTCTTCGCTCTGGCGGTATCGGATAAGCGGGTGCCCTTCCGCAAGTTCTTCCGCACGGCCTATTTTATCCCGGTGGTGCTGTCGGTGACCATCGTGTGTCAGCTGTGGGTTTCCATCTTTGACGCCGATCACGGCTTGCTCAACACCCTGATGGACAGGCTGGGCGTCAACTGGAAGCAGAACTGGCTCAACGGCCGTTACTCCGCCATCTGGGCGGTGGCCTTCGTAAATGCCTGGCAGTGGATGGGCTACCAGTTCGCCCTGATCGTGGCCGGTATGAAATCCATATCCACGGACTTTTATGAGGCGGCCGAGCTGGACGGCTGTTCGGTATTGCAGACCCATTGGTACATGACGCTGCCGCTGCTCAAGGACACCTATAATTTCTGTCTGCTGGTATCCGTAACGGGCGGCATCAAGGCCTTTACCGAGATCCAGATCATGACCCGGGGCGGCCCCGGCACCGCCACCAATACCCTGGCCTATATCATGTATAAGCAGGCCTTCATCACGCACAAGTATGGCTATGGCCTGAGCGCCGCTTCCATCCTGGTGCTGGAATGCCTGGCGGTGATCCTGGTGCTGAACTACGTGTTCCGGGATCGGGATAAGGAAAAGCTGCCCCGGAAAAGGAGGGAGATCGCATGAGCAAACGTCAGTCGCGCGCCAAGGAAAAAGTACGCCGCCATCGGGGGCCGGGCGCGGTGATTTTCTCCGTCCTTCTGTGGGTGTACGCCATCATTTCCCTGTATCCGCTGATCTGGATGATCTTCTACTCCTTCAAGAGCAATGAGGAGATCTTTGTATCCAATCCCTTTGGCCCGCCCATTTCCTGGCAGGTAGGCAACTATGTGAACGCCTGGACGCAGTACGATGTGCCGCTGTATTTCCGCAACAGCGTCATCGTGGGCATTGCCGCCGTGGCCATCACCATCGTCTGCGCCGCCATGTTCACCTTCGCGGTGGCCAGGCTTCGCTGGCGCGGTCAGGAGACGGCCCGCACCTTCATCGCCCTGGGCATGTTCATCCCCGTTCAGGCCATCATGGTGCCGCTGGTCAAGGTGGTCAGCGATCTGGGCATGCTGAATACCTATTTCTCTCTGATCCTGCCCTATGCCGCTATCAATCTGGCCTTCGCCTGCATGGTGTATTACGGCTTCTTTAAGGGCATTCCCCGGGAAATGGAGGAGGCCGCCTGCATGGACGGCGCGTCCATCTACCAGACCTTCTTCCACATCATCATCCCCCTGGTGGCCCCGGCCACGATCACCATCCTGATCTATGTGTTCCTGAGCTGCTGGAATGAGTTCATCCTGGCCAACGTGCTGGTGGGCACCACGGCCAAGCTCAAAACGCTGCCGCTGGGCGTGCTCTTCTTCCAGGGCCAGTTCACCACCGACTGGGGCAGCATGGGCGCCACAATGGTCATCGCCTCCCTGCCCGCCGTGCTGCTGTACTGCCTGTTCTCCGAGCGCGTGGAGCAGGCTATGACGGTCAGCGGCGCGGTAAAGGGGTGAATGGAACGGGGGAACGTTAAGGGGCGCTGTGTCCGGGGCCTACCGGCCCGCTCTACGCTGAAAGGCTGCCACTGGCAGCCTTTCCAGGCGCTTCGAGCCCCTTAAAAACCCTGCCAGGGTGGGGAGGCTGTCCGGGGCCTTCCGGCCCGCTTCTCGCTGAAAACCAGTCCGGGGTCTGCCAACCCGCCCTCGCTGAAAATGCCCGCACGGGGGCATTTTCCAAGCGCTGCGGGCCCCTCGGGAAGGTTTTCCAGGCGCTCGAAGCCCCTGGACCCGCCAGTTGCGGATGTTACTGGGCGTCGTGAACGTGCAACTTCCCGCAGTCGATTGGAATTGGGTGGATGCAAAGAACGCAC
>JAFUDW010000119.1 GCA_017464225.1 Clostridia bacterium
CGGTCGACAAGGATTATCACCTGAACATCACCTTCTATGTGGCAGCTGACTCCTTCCGGACGCAGATCGCTCAGGAGAAGCCTCTGATCCAGATCGATGAAGCGGAACGCTGCATCCCGGCAATCGCTGTATAAAACAAATAGAATTCGGCCAACGCGAGATAACACTCATGTTGGCCGAGTTTTTTCTTTTCAGAACAAAAAAAGGGGTGCGGTATAGATGCTTCGATTCTATCGAAGTTGCTAACACCCCACACAACCAGGCAGAAGCCCAAAATGGGAGTGCAGAACGCTGAACTCGTTAGCGCGCGACATTCGCATTGTCGAGGTCAGGGGTTCGACTCCCCTATGCTCCACCAGCCAAAAACCCTTGAAATTGCTTGATTTCAAGGGTTTTTGTTTTACCTAAACGTTTCCATATTGTGGTAAAAATTGCTATTCATCATCACCGCATCCGGCATCCGACATTTTATCTGCTTCCTACGACTTTACGGATTCGTCATAAAAGGAAGGTACACGGCTTACCGCATATTGAATAATACCATGCGCACAGTGCATGCTGCCAGATTTCAAACGGGGCTGCCTCCTCCGCGGAGACAGCCCCGTTTTGCGTATCATATATCTTGCCAATGCCGTTTGCGTCACGGCCTCCGCTCACATCCGCAGCGTGTCTTCCAACGCCCGAACCGCCGCTTCAAGCCCAGCTTGGTCGGCCTCGGTAAAGCGGTCGAACACCGGGCTGTCGATGTCCAGCACGCCGATCACGCGGCCATTCTGGCGCAGAGGGATGACGATTTCGGAATTGCTGGCGCCGTCGCAGGCGATATGGCCGGGAAAACGGTGCACGTCGGCCACCCGCTGGGTGCGATCCTCGGCCACGGCTGTTCCGCAAACGCCCTTGCCCACGGCGATATGGATGCAGGCAGGCTTGCCCTGAAAGGGCCCCAGCACCAGGCCGCCCTCCCGCATCAGGTAAAAGCCCGCCCAGTTGAGATCGGGCAGCGCGTCATAGATCAGGGCCGATACGTTGGACAGCAGCGGCACATACCAGCTTTCCTCCGCAGCCAATTCTCTGATCTGTCGGGTCATCAGCTCATAATCCATCGTGATTCCTCCTGCCCGATTCTTCCATTTCCCGCTCAAACTCCTCCGGATGCCGCAGATAAAAATACTGATGCTCCTCACCGGCCGGCCAGAAGGATTTGAAGGGCTCCAGCGCCACCTGCGGCGTTTTTCCTTTTTTGCGCTCCAGCTCCGAAAGCCGCGTCCGGGCGGCCGCCAATTCGTCCGCGTCCTGATAATACACCGCAAGCGTATAGCTGCGTCCCCGGTCGATGAACTGGCCGCCGCCGTCAAAGGGATCCACGTTGTCAAGGAAAATCGAAAGCAGGGTATCAAAGCTCACCTTTTCGGGGTCGTATTCCACGCTGACGGTCTCCCTGTGCCCGGTTTTCTGGCGCTTGACATCCTCGTAGCTGGGATCGGCCTCATCCCCGCCCGAAAACCCGCTGACCACCTGTCCCACGCCGGGCAGCCGGGTAAAGAAGGGCGTGATGCACCAAAAGCACCCGCCGGCAAAATAGGCGTTTTTCATATCGGTCATCCCTTCGATATTTCATCCAGCGACATGCTGAACCCCGGCACAAACTCGTCCATAAAATCCTGCACCTCGGGCAGATCGATCTTGCGGATGGAAGCCAGCGTGGTTTCCTCGGCCTGCAGGAATTCCCGGTTGCCCGCGCTGCGCTCCTCGGTGCACTTGATATAAGCGCTGATCTTGTCGGCAGCCTTGACGATGCGCCATTCCTCGGTGCTCTCATCGGGCTCGATCAGCGGCTCATAATCAGGCATGATATCGGCGGGAAGCATGGTGAGCAGCCTCTTTTGGGCGATGGACTCCAGCTTGTGGTATTCCTTTTTGATGGCCGGATTGTTATGCTTGATGGGCGTGGGCAAATCGCCCGTGATCACTTCGCTGGCGTCATGATACATGCCCAGCACGGCGATATGCTCAGCGTCGTAATGCCGCTCGTAGCGGTTATTGCCCAGCAGCGCGATGGCATGGGCGATCATGGCGGTCTGGAACACATGCTCCATATCGTTTTCAATTTTGGTGTTGCGCATCAGGCCCCAGCGCCGAATATACTTCATGCGGTTCATGTAAGCGAAAAAATGATAAGCCATAATCTCTCTCCTTGACATCTGCTGTATTTGTGCTATAATGCAATGCGTACCCGCTGGGGGCGTCGCAAAGCGGCTGAGATGGCGGAAAACGCCGGTCCCCTTGAACCTGTGTAGATCATCCTACCGTAGGGAAGCGGACAGGCGAAGGTTTCCTTCGCACCCGTTTCCCGCATGCGAAAGCGTGCGGGTTTTGTTTTGCGGGAAAAGGAGGTACAAATGTTCAAAAAGCTTGCCGAAGTTACCCCCACCACCTGGATCGCCATCGCCGCGCTGGCGGCGCTGGGCGCCATCCTGCTCTTTGTATCCCGGAAGCAGCAGAAGTGGACGGCCAAAATGATCGCCTCGGGCGCGCTGGCCATCGCGCTGAGTTTCGTGCTCAGCTGCATCCGCCTCTACCGCATGCCCACCGGCGGCAGCGTAACGCTGGGCAGCATGCTGCCCCTCATGCTGTTTGCCGTGTCCTACGGCGTGGGCCCCGGCCTGCTGGCGGGCCTTGCCTACGGCCTGCTGCAGTATCTGCAGGGCGGCTGGTGGCTGAACGTGTGGCAGTTCATCCTGGATTACCTGCTGGCCTTCGCGGCCCTGGGGCTGGCGGGCATCGCCCATAACAAGAGCGATAAATGGATGTACATCGGCATTCCTGTGGCGGCCCTGGGCCGGGCGGTGAGCGCCATCCTGGCGGGCCTCATGTGGGTGGCCGGCTCCGCGCCCGAGGATCTGGTGATCGGCTCCACCCAGTTCTCCTCGCCCCTGCTGTACTCGATCGTGTATAATGGCACCTACCTGGTTCCCGATACGATCATTTGCCTGGTGCTGGCCTTCATCGTGGGCAAGCAGCTGGTAAAAATCATGAAGCAGCGGTAAGCTTCGCTTTTTCCCGCGCAAGGATCAGCCCTGATCCTTGCGCTTTTTTACTTTGGCCTCGTGGCCCTGATCCGACGGTTGGTAGTAAACCTTATCTCTGAACGCGTCGGGCAAATACTGCTGCCGCACCCAATGGCCCGGAAAATCATGGGGGTACAGGTAGCCTTTTCCGTTGTTCAGCCGGGTATGCCCAGCGTAGTGGGTATCCCGGAGCGCCTGGGGCACATCGCCGATGCCGGTCTGGGCGTCCTGCATGGCGGCCTCGATGGCCACGGCCACGCTGTTGCTCTTGGGGCTTTCGCACACGGCGATAATGGCCTGGGCAATGGGGATGCGCGCCTCGGGCATGCCCAGCTGCTCCAGCGCCTGTGCGGCGGCCGCCGCCTGCAGCTGCGCGATGGGATTGGCCTGGCCCACGTCCTCGCTGGCATGCACCATCACCCGCCGCACCAGCAGGCGGGGATCGACTCCGGCGTAGATCAGCCGTCCAAACCAGAACAGCGCCGCGTCGCTGTCCGATCCGCGCAGGCTTTTGCAGAAGGCGCTGAGCATATCGTAATACAGCGTATCGTCGCAGCGGATCTGGGGCTTCTGGATGCTCTCCTCGGCCACAGCAAGCGTGATGCGGATGCCTTCGCCGGTGGTGGGCGTGGTCAGCGCCGCAAGCTCAACGGCGTTCAGCGCGCTGCGCACGTCGCCGCCCGCCACCCGGACGATATGCGCCAGCGCGTCCTCGTCAATATGCACGTTCATATCCCCCAGGCCGCGTTCCCGGTCCGCGATGGCTTTCAGCAGGATGGCCCGCACGTTTTCCGCCGTCAGCGGCTGAAAGGCGAACACCCGGCAGCGGCTGACGATGGCCGGCGTCATGCTGATCATGGGGTTTTCGGTGGTGGAGCCGATAAAGCGGATCAGCCCTTCCTCAATGGCGGGCAGGATGGAATCGCTCTGGGCTTTATTCCAGCGGTGGCATTCGTCCAGCAAAAGATAGGTGCTTTGGCCGTACAGCGTGCGGCGCTCCCTGGCCTCGTCCAATATCCGCCGCACGTCGGCCACGCCGCTGGTAACGGCGTTGAGCCGAGCGAAGGCGCTGCGCGTGGTGCCGGCGATCACGTGGGCCAGCGTGGTTTTGCCGCAGCCCGGCGGCCCGTAAAAGATGCTGCTGGTGAGCCGGTCGGCCTCCACCGCCCGGCGCAGCAGACGGCCAGGCCCCAGCAAATGCTCCTGGCCGTAGAATTCATCCAGGCTCCTGGCGCGCATGCGCTCGGCCAGCGGAGCGTTTTTGCGCGCGTTGCTCTGTTCCAGTTGATCTAACAAGCTCATGCGTTGTCCTCTGCGATCAGGTGGGCCACGCATTTCTGCTGGCCCCACTCCCAATGATAGCGCTTGCCGCCCATGGCGGCTGCCATATGCAGCATGGCGATGCCCATATCCAGGCTGTCGGCCTTTTTGCCCAGCAGGCGCAGCGTTTTTTGTCCATAGCTCAGCGACCAGGGCTGCATGTTCACGGCGGAAGGCGCCTGGCGCACGCACTCTGCGGCCTGATAGGCCCACTGCGGCCAGTTTTCAGGCGCGCTGGTGCAGATCTGGGCCAGCTTTTTGCGCTTGCGGCCCTGGGGCGGCTCGCCCGCGGCGATGCCCAGCGGCGTCACCGCCACTACGCGCTCATTTTCCCTGATCTTCACGTTGACAGCGCTCCGGCGGTAGGTGCCCGACACCCAGCAGGTGTTCACCTTCATGGCGGCGGCTTCCAGCACAAAGGCTTCGCCGCTGATACCCGCCAGGGTATGCGGGAGCGTTTGCTCAAGATCCGCAACGACGCAGGCATATACCGTTGCCCCGCGGATGGGTTCAACCAGCGGGATGCGCAAAAACAGCCCTTCTGGGCAATCGGCAATGATGATGCGCACGCCCGGCAGGCATACGCGCTGGGCAGCGTAATGCAGCGCCGTCAGCTGATCGGCGTCCGGCGGCCCGGCGTAGGCGCGGCAGCTGTACCGGCCCGGCATGGCCTGGCGCCACCGGATCAGCTGCGCCGGGGAATAAAAGGCATTCAGGATGCTGGCCTCCACAGAGCGCACCTCCTTTGCGCCTCCAGTGTATCACGGGAGAGACGCAATTACAAGCGAAGAAACTGTTGCATTTTTATGATGGTTTTTTCGCACCCTATCCCCGAAAGGAGGGGATTGCATTGAGCGAGCATTTTCAGGACGATGTGTTCACCGTGGCGTCCAATACCGAGTGCACGGGCATTCTGCCCGCCGTGCCCTGGGACGCGGACACCGAGGAAGCGCGCAGGCTTTATCATGTGCACCGCCAGCCGCGCACCGTTTACCGCCGGGTAAAGGATTGACGAAACCCAGCGAATGGCGTAATATACAGATGAAAGAATAATCATCATTACGGAGGGCCGAACCATGGCAAGAATCACGCTGGGACGCACCGGCATCACGGCGGAACAGAACGCTTTCGGCGCGCTGCCCATCCAGCGCGTCACCTTTGAAGAAGCGGGCAAGCTTTTGAACATGGCGCTGGACGGCGGCATGGATTTTATCGATACCGCCCGCGCCTATTCCGACAGCGAAGAGAAGATCGGCCGCGCCGTATCGCATCGCCGGAACGAATACACCCTGGCCACCAAAACCATGACAAAGACGCCCGAGGGCTTCTGGCGCGACCTGCATACCTCGCTGAAAAACCTGAACACCGACCACATTGATATCTACCAGTTTCACCAGGTGGGCCAATGCTGGCGGCCCGGGGACGGCAGCGGCATGTACGAATGCATGCAGAAGGCCAAGGCCCAGGGCAAGATCCTGCACATTTCCGCCACGACCCACAAAATCGGCGTAGCCCGGGAGATCGCCGAAAGCGGGCTTTACGACACGGTGCAGTTCCCCTTCAGCTATCTGAGCGGGCAGCAGGAGATCGACCTGGTAAACCTTTGCCGGGAGCGGAACGTGGGCTTTATTGCCATGAAGGCGCTCAGCGGCGGACTCCTCACCAACAGCGCGGCGGCATACGCTTTCATCGCGCAGTTTGATAACGTACTGCCCATCTGGGGCGTACAGCGCGAAAGCGAACTGCTGGAGTTCCTTTCCTATATGGATAACCCGCCCGCGCTCACCGAGGATATGCGCGCGCTGATCGCCCGCGACAAAGAGGAATTGGGCGGGGATTTCTGCCGGGGCTGCGGCTATTGCATGCCCTGCCCGGCGGGTATTGAAATCAATAACTGCGCCCGCATGATTCAAATGATCCGCCGTTCGCCCTCCGCACGCTGGCTGGAACCCGACGCCCAGGCCAAAATGGAACGGATCGCTCACTGTCTGCACTGCGGCAAATGCATGCAGCACTGTCCCTATGGGCTCAAGATCCCCGATCTGTTGGAAAAGAACCTGGATGATTACCGGAAGATCGTAGCCGGGGAGATCAGCGTATAATCCTTTCGGAAGCTGTCAAACAGATGTAAAAGCGCCGTGTTCCAATCGCGCTCCATCATGGAACATTCTGTTATTGCTGCACTTTTCAGAGCATTGGCTGCCCTTGACAACCGCGGTATAATAAGCAAGGAAAGGAGCGCACAATGAAAAGCTATCAGGAAAATATCCTTCTGCGCACCTGCGACTGCGATATGAACGGCCAATGGCGGCCCAGCGCCGTGCTGACCGCCATGCAGGAGCTGAGCGGAACGCACTGCGCGCTGCTCGGCTGCGGCAGGGACGATCTTTTAAAGAAAGGCATCGTATGGATCCTGGCCCGCAGTGAAGTGCAGATGAGCCGGTATCCCAATCTGGGCGAGACGGTGACGGTGCAGACCTTCCACAAGCCGGTCAGGCTCCGTTTCTTCCCCCGGTATTATATTTTTAAAGACGCGGCAGGCGAGGTGATCGGCAAGGCCGGCACGCTGTGGCTGCTGATGGATCTGAAGACCCGCCAAACCATCCCCGCGGGCGATATCGCCGCTCTGCTGCCCGATAACAGCGATCTGGCCGCGCCCATGGCGCTGCCCGCCACCGTAGGCCAGCTCCAGGGGGACGAAACGGTCACGCTGTACGATCCGGTATATACCGATCTGGATGTGAACGGTCACGTGAACAACACCCGCTACGCCGACTGGCTATGCAACGCCCTGGGCGTCGAAAACATGACGGCCTTCGCTCCCCAAAGCCTGATCCTCAACTATAACGCCGAGGTGCTCCCGGGCCAGCATGTGGAATTGCGTTTGACCCGTCAGGGCCTGGCCTATCGTTTAGCAGGCTTCCATGGCGATAAGCTGGCCTTTGAGATCGGCGGCCAGCTGATGGAGCGCAGAAAAAGCTGACCGGGCAGAAAAAAGCCGCGGAGCAATCGAAAAACCACGAACTTTTTCGATTGCCCCGCGGCTTTTGCTGTGCGCACGCAAAGCGCGGCCGGCGCGGCTTCCGCCAAAGGCCGCTTATCTTGTCCCCAAGCTCACCTCTCCCGCCCGGTAGGCGTCCAGCAGCTCCACCAGATCGTCCATGCGCTCCTTCATGGCGCGGCCATGATCGGTATCGCGCACATAGCGGCGTTTGGGATAAGCGGCAAACTCGTAGCTCTGGCTGTGAATATCGGTGCCGTTGGCCTGCGCGTCCTGTAGGCTGGTAAAGGGCTGATGGCTCATAAGCCGCATACCATGGCTGTTGGCGATCAGCGTATAGCCCGCAATGCCGGTGGTTTTCTGATAGGCGCGGCAGAAACCGCCGTCGATCACCACCAGCCGTCCGCCCGCCTTGAGCGGGCTTTCGCCATGGCTCACCCGCACCGGGGTATGGCCGTTGACGATCCGGCATTCCTCGCCGGTAAGGCCAAAGGCCGCCAATATCTCCCGGCATTTCTCCTCCCGGTTATACCAGGTATAATAGGGATTGCGGGGTTCATGCCAGGCCGTTTCGTCGGCGATGAAGGCCCGGGCAAAGGTTTTGATCTGCCTGCCGCACACCGGGGAATCGGTGCCGCACCACAGATACCACATAAAGTCCAGAGCATACCGGTCGCCCTTATAGAAGGCGCGCCGGGCGGTTTGATCGCAGTAATCCATGAAGGCCTTGCCCGAAAGCGCGTTGCCCTCCAGTGTTTTTTGCAGGAAAGATCCGTCCTCGTTCAGCGGCACACAGCCATGGAACAGCAGATTGCCGTTGAAGGCCCTGTACATAAAGCCCCGATCATAGAGGAAGGTCACGTGCTCATGCAGCCGCAGGCTGTGGGTAAAGGCCGCCCGCAGGCCGCGCATCACCTGTTTCTCCTCCTCGGTGAGCCGGTAGGGATCATCGGCCTGCAGCGTGGGCAGCGGCAGCTCCTTGACCTCCCAAATTTTTCCATCGGCCTCCACGGTATAGCTGTTGCGGTTCAGCTTGTGCAGCAGCATCCTGTCCTCCAGACCAAAATCGGGATTGCGGCGGATCAGCTGCCCCTCCAGCTTGAACATCATCACCTGGATGGCGTGCACCAGCGCCTTGTCCAGCGGCATGCCGGGATATGTTTTTTCAGCGAACAGCGAAAGCTCCCGCAGTGGGATGCCGTATCCGCTCTCCAGGATGGTCATATTGTGATAGGCCAGGGCGTTGCGCACCACGGCGGCGATGCAGGCCTCGCTGCCCGACGCTGCGCCCATCCAAAGGATATCGTGGTTGCCCCATTCGATATCCACCGAATGATGGCTCATCAGGATATCCATGATGCTGTCGGCCCGGGGGCCGCGGTCAAAAATATCGCCCACCACGTGCAGCCGATTCACCGCCAGGCGCTTGATGAGATGGGCCAGCGCCTTGATCAGCCCATCGCCGCTGCGCGTGGCGATCAGCGTATCCACCAGCACATGGTGATACCGGCGCTGGTTATCCTCCTGCTCCGAAAGCTCCTGCTCTTCATCGCTCTGGAAATGCATGAGCTCGTCCAGCACGAAGGCCCATTTTTCAGGCATGGCGCGGCGCACCTTGTCCTGGGTATATTTGGAGGAGAGCATGCGGCACAGCGTGGTCATATGCTCCACCTGCTCCCGGTACCAATCCGGGGAGATGGTGCCGCTTTCGGCGTGCAGATGCTTGAGAACGGCGTCCGGGTAATAGATCAGCGTGCACAGGGCGTCGGCCTGCTCATGGGTAAGCCTGTCCCCCAGCCACAGATCCACCTTTTCCCGGATCACACCCGAGCAGTTGTTCATGATATGGCAGAAGGCCTCGTACTCGCCATGGATATCGCTCATAAAATGCTCGGTGCCCTTGGGCAGGCTGAGCTGCGCCCGCAGCCGCGTGATTTCAGTGCACAGATCCTCCACCGTGGGAAACTGCTCGGCCAGCAGAGCCAGGTACTTTTGCCGCAGATTCTCCATATTCCACCTCTCACAGATCGTCCGGCAGTTCTGTTATCAGTACATCCTTATCATAGCACGCGCGGGATTGCGCCGTCAATCCAGCAGCGCCACAAGCACGCTGTTCATCACATCCATGCCGCGCTCGGTGAGGAACACATACCCGTTTTCCCGCTTGAGCCTGCCGTCGTCTGCGGCGGGCTGGAGCCTTGCGCCGTATACCGTCCACAATTCCCTGCCGTACCGGCGGGCAAAATCGGCCTCCTCCACGCCCCGGGTGAGGCGCAGCCCCAGCATCATGGTTTCAAACATGGCCTCTTGGCTATCGATGCGCTCTGTCTCAGGCGCTTCGCCCGAAAGATAGGCATCTATTCCCCTGGGATTCGCCCGGCGCTCGTTCTTCCACAGGCTGTGGGCGGCGCAGCCAAAGCCCAGGTAATCCTCCCGCCGCCAGCAGTTGACGTTGTGGCGGCATTCCTGTCCCGGCAGAGCGAAATTGCTGATCTCATACTGGCGGAAGCCGTGCCTTTGCAGCGTTTCCCGGCACAGGCCGTACATCTCCCGGTCGGCGTCGTCCCCGGGCAGGCTGACTTCTCCCCTGTTCACCCGGTCATAAAGCGGCGTGCCCTCCTCCAGGATCAATGCATAGCAGGACAGATGCTCCGGCTCCATGCGCAGCGCTTCCTTCAGCGTTTCGTCCATATCGGCCAGGGTCTGCCCCGGAAGGCCCAGCATAAGATCCAGGTTCAACCGCCTTATGCCTGCCCGCCGGGCGATGCCCGCGGCCTCCCGCGCCTGGAAAAGCGTATGGATACGGCCCAGGGCGTTAAGCAGCCGAGGCTGAGCGGCCTGCAGGCCCATGGACAGGCGATTGCAGCCGCTCTCTCTCAGGACGTCGGCAAAGTCCGCCGTCAGCGTTCCGGGATTGCACTCCACCGTCCACTCGGCGTCCGGCGCAATCGAAAAGCAGTTCCGCAGCATGCGGGCGATTTTCATATATGATTCTGGAGGCAGCAGCGACGGCGTTCCCCCGCCGAAGAACACCGTATCGGCTGCCGGATGGCCGCACTCCCCGGCCCGTTTTTCGATCTCAGCGCACAGCGCGTCCACATAACGCGGCATATCAGCCTGCCGCCCGGCCCAGGAAGCAAAATCGCAGTAGGCGCACTTCCTCGCGCAAAAGGGAATATGAACGTATAAACCAAGAGGCGGCATAAAAGCTCCTCCTTTTTCTTTACCAAAAAAACCTCCAAGCACATATAAAGGCAGGGAATGTACGGTTCCGGGGAGTATACATTCGCCTGCCGGGAAGGGTTAAACCGACAAAAGCCGCAGCATATGCCTCTGTGCGACGGTTTTATTATAAGACGCCGGCGTAATCACGTCAAGGATTGTACCGCGGGCAAATGCATAGCTTTATCCCTTCCCGCCCATACTTCCATAAAAAAGGAGGTGCCTGCCTTGCCCCTTCCGCAGACGGAGAACAAAGCGCTGACCGGCGGCTTTGAGGAAAACAGAGCGCTGATCCGCGCGGCCATGCGCATCCCGGTCAGCGAGGACGCCATCGAACGGCGCTTCACGCTGATGGGGCATCCCGCGTCGCTGTATTATGTGGACGGGCTGAGCAGCAGCACAGCCATCCAGGAATACGTCCTGCGGCCCTGCCTAAAAGCCGTGGGCGAGCTGAGCCTGGAAAGCCTGACCGATCATGTGCTGCCGGTGGGCGGCGTATCGCCCATGCTGCGCCTGCAAGCCGTGATCAGCCGGATCTATGGCGGCGACGCAGCGCTGATCGCCGAGGGGCTGAAAGGCGCGCTGGTATTCGATGTAAAGGGCTTTATCAAGCGCGGCGTGCAGCCGCCCGCCACTGAAACGGTGGTCATGGGCCCTCAGGAGGCGTTTACCGAAAGCCTGCGGGACAATATTGTGCTCTTGCGGCGCATCATGCGCACCCCTGCGCTGATATCCGAAGCGGCGGAGGTGGGCACCAGCATCCCCAGCCGAGTATGCCTGCTCTATCTGGACGGCGTAGCAAGGCAGGAGGACGTACAGGAACTTCGCCGCCGCCTGGCGGGCTGCAACGTGGACTACGTATCCTCCATGGGCATGCTGGAGCAGCTGCTGGAGGATAACCCCTGGAGCCTGATCCCCCAAATGATCACCACCGAACGGCCCGACAGGGCGGCCAGCTTCCTGCTGTCCGGGCAAGTGCTGATCGGCATGGAGAACGCGCCCCAGCTCATGGCCCTGCCCATGAGCCTGACCCAGCTGTTTCACGCTCCGGACGACAGCGCTCTCCGATTTCAATACGGCTCCTTTCTGCGGCTGCTCCGGCTGGTGGGCGTGGTCACATCGCTGCTGGTGCCGCCGCTCTTTGTGGCGCTGACCAGCTACCACGTGGTCGGTCTGCCGCTGCCGCTGCTCACCAGCGTGCAGGAGGCCCAGAGCCGGGTGCCCATCGCCGTATTCCCGGCCACGATTCTCATGCTGGTGGTGTTCAGCCTGATCAATGAGGCCAGCAGCCGCATCCCCTCGGTGATGGGCGGCAGTCTGGGCGTGGTCAGCGCGCTGATTTTGGGCCAGGCCGTGGCCGAAGCCGATCTGGTGAGCCCGCTGCTGCTCGTACTGGTGGCGCTCAGCGGCCTGGGCAGCTTTGTAATGCCTGATTACGCCATGTCCATGGCCCTGCGCATCATACAACTCCTGTTGGTGGCAGCCGCGGGGATCGCCGGATACTTTGGCATCATCCTGTGCCTGTTTGTACTCATCCTCCGTCTTGCCTCCGAAACCAGCCTCCAGTGGCCGCTGGCCGCGCCTTTCGCGCCCCAGCGGCCCCGCAATCCCGACCTGCTGCTGCGCTCTCCGGTATGGCGGCAGCGTCTCCGGGGGTATACCGCCAATCCATCCTCCATGCTGCGCGCCCGGGGACGCATGCGCGCCTGGGCGCAAAGAAAGGACTGATCATGCGGACAACCACCGCCGTACATGACGAGGCCTCCTCCGCCGTCCAGCGGCAAAGGGAACAGCGGCACGAAAGCGAGCTTACCCTGAGCATCGCCATGGAAGCGCAGGTGCTATCCTACGGAGCGCTGTACATACTGCCCGCCGCCTCCACCGCCGCCTGGTGGGTGGTGCTTGCGCTGCTGCCGCCCGCCGGGCTCATGCGCCTGCTGGGCTGGGCGATCCAGCGCACCGCTCCGGAAAGCGCTGAAAGATCCTGGCCTTACCGCGCCGCCGCCCTGGGGCTTTCGCTGCTGTTTCTCACCAACATGGCTGTCTGCCTGCTGACGCTGACCGAATTGACCCACGTTTTCTTTTTTTCTCAGGCTCCACGGCTGCTCATCGCGCTCTCCGCGGCGCTGGCGCTGGGGCTTGGCATGCCCGCCTCTCCCGCCGCCGCGCCTAATCTGGCCCGTTTTCTGTGCTGGTTCCTGCTGGCAGCCTTCATCTTCTGCATGATCACCGTGATCCCCTCCTCTGAACCGGGCTACCTGTTTCCCCTGGCCGGATACGGCGCGCTGCCCACGCTGCGCGTTTCACTGACGGGCTGGGGCAGCGTATGGATGGCAGGAGCGCTGAGCGTGCTGCGTCCCAACCAGAAGGCTTCCAGCCCGGTCCGGGCGGCGCTTCCGGGCATGACGGCGATCCTCCTGACGGCGCTGCTGTTTTTCTGCTGCGCTTTGGTGCTGCCGGGCACCCGTCTGAACTATGATATGGGCTACGCCCTGCGGCTGCAGCTGCTGATGGAAATGAGCCCTAACGTGCTGTCCTGGTCGCTGATGCTCATGGCTGAAATGCTGCTGTTTCTCACCGGCTTCGCCGTGTGCGCCGATCTGATGCGCAAATGCCTGCAAACCGCTCTTTGCAAATCCCGGGTGCCGCTGCTGCCCTTTGCCCTGCTGTGCGTGCCGCTGGCCGTTATCGGCATGGGCCAGGCCGGGGACGCGCTGGCCCGTCTGCTGCCCTGGCGGTATCCCGCGGCGTTCGCCCTGCTGCTTTTATGCCTGATAACCAACCTGATCGTAAAGAAGAAGGGAAAAACGCCATGAGAAAAACGCTGTGCCTGCTGCTGTTCCTGGCCATGCTGCCGCTGCAGGGCTGCGCGCAGCGCGTCGAGCTGGCCTTTGTGGCCGTATGCCTGGGCGTGGACGCGGCGGAGGACGGCGTAACGCTCACCGTCAAATGTCCCAGCTACGGCGGCGGCTCCCGGCAGGAAGAGAAAGACGCCTATACAGTGCTCAGCGCTCAGGGCGAGGACTGGCCCCGGGCGGTGGCAGCGCTGTATGCCGCGTCGCCGGTATCGCCCCAGTTCAGCCAGCTGCGGGAGATCGTGATCAGCCGGCCATCCTTTGATATTCTGCTGCCCGAGGAGCTGCTGCGCTGCGCCGATCAGCTGCCGGGCATCCGGGTGCACGCGCTGGTGACCGTATGCCCGGGCTGCGCCGCGGACTATATTGAAGCGCTGAAGCCCGAGATCGGCAAGCGGCTGAGCAAATATCTGGATATTTCGCTGCGGCACGCGGAGGAGCAGGGCATGCTGCCCGCCACCTCGCTTTCCTGCGCGCTGCGCGATCTGAGCGGCCCCTGGCGCGATCCGGTGCTGGCGTACGCCGATACCGGCAAAGTGCCTCAAGGCGCCGCGATGGGCAGTCTGGGGATCACGCTGCTCACCTCCCGGGAGGTACAGCTCTACCGCCTCCTCCGGGGCGAAAGCCAAGCCCTGCTGCTGAAAAGCGGCGGCCGCTATTACGGCGTATCCGCCCGGGGCCGCGCCAAACGGGAAGTAACCGGCAGCACCCTGCTGCTCACCGTTCCGGTATACATCACCTATTCGCTCTACGACGCTCCGCCGGACGAGGAAGCCGCGAATCAGCTGCAAAGCGAGCTGCAGTCCTTTCTGCGCCGCCTGCAGGCGGCGGGCTGCGACGCCCTGGGCTTTGGCTGCGCGGCCGTCCGGGAATATGACACGCTGCCGGAATGGCTGAGCAGCGGTTGGGAAAGCCGATACCGCCGGGCCGACGCCATCGTGCGGGTGGAGGCCAGGGCCCGTCAGCAACCCCTGCAGTGAGCCCGGCTTGACTTGCGGACGGGCCCATGGTATAATTCAGACAATCAATCGCAAAAGGAACCCTTGGATGATCCGGTTTTCTTTTTGCGTATTTAGGGAATCGCGCGGCGGATGCGGCCTTCATCCGCGGCGTTTCCGCATGACCCAGGAGAGGACGGCCGTCCCGCGGCAGCCCTCCCCGGTTGCGAGCGTGCGGACATTGACCCGCGCCCCAGCCGGCTGTGCCCTGGCAGCTTCACCGCGGCGGCATCCGCCGTTCCCGTGATTTCGGCAAAGGCAAGGCGATATGGCCAAACGCGCGTTCCGGGGCATGACCGCCCCATGACGTCCGTTATTTACAGGGATCGGCCCACCGGCCCGTCCCGATCTCGACCCCATGGAGACCGCGATCCGCGCTTTCGCGCGGACCGGCCCCGCCGCGTCAGCCGCCCTGCGGCTGCGCTGTGCGCGGAATGCCAGCGGCACGGGATACCGGAAGGCCCCGCTGGCATCCGCGTTTTTTATTTTACCGCCATATAATGTTACAAAAACATTTCAGATAGTGGTGGAGAAATGCGGCGACTTGTGCTATAATACCGCTGTCGCCGTATTTTTTATTTTTTCAGCAAGGAGTTACGCATGCCCCAAGTAGCACGCCGCCGTCAGGAAGCCCCCCAGCGCCGCGCCCGCAGGCACGATTACCGCGCCCTGGTGCTGGTGCTCTTTCTGGCGTTTATCGTTTTCATGGTGGCCGTCAGCCCCTGGGAGCCGGTGAACCAGGCGCTCAACGCCGACGGCACAGGCGCCGGCACCTACAAGGGCCTGGTGATCAGCGAAATCATGAGCGCAAACGGCTCGGCCCTGCCCGACGATTCCGGCAGCTTCGCCGACTGGGTGGAGGTCATGAACACCTCCGAAGAGCCCATCAGCCTCAAGGATATCACGCTTTCCGATCGGCCGGACAAGGCCAAATTCATTTTCCCGGATCAAACCCTTTCCCCGGGCGAATGCGTGCTGGTATTCTGCGACAATACCAATCAGAACCAGATGGGCAGCGCTTATCACGCCAAATTCAAGCTGTCCTCCCTCAAGGACGCCATTTATATGTTCAACCCGGCGGGCTACGTGATCGACAGCGTGGAGATCCCCACGCTGAATACCAACGAGGCCTATGCCCGCATGGAGGACGGCCGCTTTGATATCACCTCCATGTACAGCCCCGGCTACGCCAACACCGAGGACGGCCACGTCACCTACCTGAGCCGCTACACCATTGAGGCCAACACGCTGCGCATCAATGAAATCATGGCTGCTCCCCGCAGCGGCCTGCGCGACGAGGACGGCGAGCTTTCGGACTGGATCGAACTGTACAACGCCGGAACCGAGCGCATCCAGCTCAGCGATTACGCCCTGAGCGATAACGAGGAAAAGCTGACCAAATGGTTCTTCCCCCAGGGCGCGTACATCGATCCCGGCCAATATTACATCGTGTTCTGCTCGGGCAAGGATCGCACGGGGGCCGAGACCGGATACCCCCACACCAATTTCAGCCTTTCGGCGGAGGGTGAAACCATCACGCTGTCCAACGCCTTGGCCCAGCTGGTGGACCGTGCGGTATATGATAATCTGCCCGTGGACTGCAGCTATGGCCGCAACGACGCCACCGGCGCCTGGCAGATCTATACCTTGGCCACCCCCGGCGTTTCCAACGACGCTTCCGGCGCTGCCCGGGCCGACGAATACCTGCGCGCGCTGAACCGCACGCATGTGATCCTCAGCGAGGTCATGGCCAGCAACGATCATGTTTCCATTTTTTCGGGCTCCGATAACAAGGACTGGGTAGAGGTTTATAACGACGGCACCGACACCATTGACCTGAGCGGTTTCGGCCTGTCGGACAACATCAACTGGCCCCGCAAATGGCAATTTCCCGCGGGCACGGTGATCTGGCCTGGGGAATACAAGCTGATCATGCTGGACGGCAAGAACGCCGTGGATACCCAGGGCGGGCTGCACGCCTCCTTTAAGCTCAGCCGGGCGGGCGGCGAAACGCTGACGCTTTCCGACGCCACGGGCTACGTGCTGGACAAGCTCTACCTGCCGGAGATCCCCACCGATTTCAGCTATGGCCGCACGCTGGGTCTGGGCGGGTTTTTTTATTATGACGCCGCCACCCCCGGCGTGATCAACGGCACGGGGTTCACCGGCTTTACGGCTGCGCCTTCCTTTGTTCAGGCGGGCGGCCTGTACGATGAAAACGTCACCGTGGCGATCGATGTGCCCGCGGGTACGGCGGTCTACTACACGCTGGACGGTTCTGTGCCTACCGTTACGGGCGGAACGCTGTATACAGGCCCCTTTGAGATCACCGATACGAAAGCCGTGCGCGCCCGGGCCTTTGAAAGCGGACATCAGCCCTCGGATACCGTTTCCGCCACTTACGTGCTCAAAACCTTTTTCACCCTTCCCGTGGTCTGCCTGACCGCCGATCCCGACAGCCTGTGGGACGAGAATACCGGCATCTTCGCCGCGGGCCCGGGGGTCGATCTGACCAGCTATACCCGCATTCCCTTTAAGAATCCTACGCCTACCTACCGCCGCCAGAAGGAGTCCGGGGTACGGGTGGAAGCCTATGCCGAAATGTTTGAGCAGGACGGCGCAATCGTGTTCAGCCAGGGCCTGGAGTTTGGGCTCATCGGCCAGTACAGCCTGGATATACCCCAGAAATCCATCAAGATGGTGGCCAAGGCCCGCTACGGCAATAAATATATCCAGGGCAATCCCTTCCCGGATCGGGATTTTACCGAGTACCGTTCACTGGTGCTGCGCAACAGCGGCAACGACTGCGTATGGACGCGCATGGTGGACGGCGTACAGTCCAGGCTGGTGGATCAGGTGGAGGGCAACACCGTCATCCACCAGGCCTGGCGGCCCGTGATCGTGTACATCAACGGCATTTATTGGGGGCATTACAACCTGCGGGAGCGGGTCAACGAATACTTTGTGGCCCAGCATGAAGGCCTGGACCTGAGCCAGGCTAAATCCATCGATGTGCTGGAGGGCAGCGGCACCACCAAGGATAAGGTCAACAACGGCAGCAACGCCGAATGGAAGGCTTTCATCACCGCCGTCAAATCCATGAACCCAGCCCGCAATCCCGAGGATCTGCAATACATCCTGGATCGCATCGACCTGGACAACTATTTTGATTACGTGATCTATGAAAGCTATTTCGCCAATACCGACTCGGGCAACATCCGTTTTTACAAAGTGCCCGGCGGCAAATGGAAATGGATCATGTACGATATGGATTACGGCCTGTTCAACGCCAATTCCAACGGCATCGCCAACTATCTGAATCCCAAGGGCCACGGCGCCAACGACGATATTGACAATACCCTGATTTTGAAGCTGCTGGAAAACAGCGACATGCTGGATCGGTTCCTGATCCGCTTCGGCGAGATCTTCCGCACGCTCAATACGGATGCCATGCTCACCGAGATCGACCGCTGCTACGCCCTGCTGGAGCCCGAAATGGATATGCATTTTGACCGATGGGCTTCCGAAAACCTCAAAAACATTTCCTTTGACCAGCCCCAGACCAAGGACGGCTGCCTGCGCTGGTGGCGCAGCCGCGTGGAACGCCTGCGCAATATCGCCCGCAAGCGTCCCGCTTATTGCTGGCGGCAGGTGGCCGAGTGGTTTAGCCTTTCGGACAAGGTGATGGAAAGCTATTTCGGCCCCATCCCGCTGATTCCCCCGGAGGCCACCTGGGATTCCGAAAAGCAGCAGGACACCGGCATGACCTATCTGTACGGCGCCAACTGGCAAAGCCTGTACCAATAACGCGTTTCCCTTGCGCTTTGCGCCTGTTCCCTGTATAATATTTTTATTGATCTACGGAGGTACGCCCATGAACCTGATCCCCGCTCTGACCAGTCTCAGCAAATCCGATATTGTATCCAGCGATTTCTGGGCCTCCCAGTTTTCCTCCTTCACCCCGGCCAACGTGATGCTGGTGCTGATCTTCGCCCTGATCACCGGCATCGTCATTTCGCTGGTATACCGCATTACCTACCGCGGCGTGCTCTACAGCCCGCAGTTTTCCATGGTGCTGATCATGCTGGTGCTGGTCACGGCCCCGGTGGTCATGGCCATCGGCAGCAACGTGGCCCTTTCAATGGGCATGGTGGGCGCGCTTTCCATTGTGCGCTTCCGCACAGCCATCAAGGAGCCGCTGGATACCTGCTATATGTTCTGGGCCATTACCATGGGCATATTGCTCGGCGCCAAGCAGTACGCCATCGCTCTGGTGGTGGTGGTGGGCATCGGCGCCATATTGATCCTTCTGTCCTTCGTGCATTTCCGCCATCCCAACGCCTATCTGCTGGTGCTGCACTACGATGTGATCGCCGAGGCCGATATTGAAACCGAGCTGCGCCGCAACGCGCATTTCCGCCGCATCCGCTCCAAGACCGTTACCCGCGGCGGCGCGGAGATGACCGTGGAAGTCCAGCTCAACAACCGCTCGGACATCGTGCGCAACATGCTGGCCATCGCGGGCGTGCACGACGCTACCCTGGTGGCCTGCCAGAATGAAACAGGAGCCTGATTATGGCAGTTCCGCTTCGGCATGAGCTCAAGTTTTTCATATCGCCCCTGCAATACCAGGTGCTCTCGCGCACGCTGCGCGCCGTGCTGAACCCCGATCCTCACGGCGATGAGAACAACCAGTATCATATCCGTTCGCTGTACTTTGATACCGTGAACGACGACGCCCTGTACGATAAAATCAACGGTACGGCCAACCGCGATAAATACCGCATCCGCATCTATAATTTCAGCGACAGCATGATCCGCCTGGAATGCAAAAGCAAGTTCCGCGATCTGATCAGCAAGCGCTCTGTCGCCATCTCCCGCGATCTGGCGGAGCAGCTTATCTCCGCCGATCCCACGGGCTTGGACGCCACAGCGTCCGGCCTGGTCAGCGACGTATTCCGGGAAATGCGCACCAATCTGCTCCATCCGGTGGTCATTGTGGACTATCTGCGGGAAGCCTACCTGCATCCCGCGGAGGAAGTGCGCATCACCTTCGATATGCAGCTGCGCAGCGGTCTGGGCAGCGTGGATATGTTCAACCCCCACGTTCCCACCGTGCCGCCCTTCGATCACGATGAGATCATCCTGGAGGTCAAATACAACCAGGTGCTCCCGCCCTACATCGCCAACCTGCTCACCTATGCGCTCAGGGATGGCGCCGCCCGCTCGGCCATCAGCAAATACGTGTGGTGCAGGCGGTTTGAGTTTAAGGATTTCTGATGTTTCATGCTTATGCCTGATGGCAAGCGAAAAGCAGAGATTTTGACGAAGGAATACGTTAAGGAGCGCTGCCCCTTAAAAACCTCGCCAGGGCGGGAAGGCTGTCCGGGGCCTTTGGCGCGAAGGTTTGGAGGCCGCGGAGGCCTCCAACGAAATCCTCCGCGCAAACTTCTATTTCAATCGGGAATGTTACCTCTGCATGCAGCGCCGCCCGACGGTTCTTTATTTCCGTCGGGCGGCGTTATTATGGATCTGTCGGCTCATTCCACCGTCTTCCGCTTTTCGATATAGGTGCACAGGATCATGACCACGGCAAACGCCGCGCCTGCCACAGGCCATATGATCCAGCTGTGTTCCCAGTCCCGCGTTATAAAACTGTATCCGAGAAAGATCGCGGTCGTCAAGCACCAGTAAACGCCTGCCACCGTGGATGGCAACCCGCTGCCGCGCTTGCGCGCCGGGGCATAATCGCCCTCCTGCAGCACGCGGAGCAGCGCGTTCCAATAGATGCCGTCCAGCGCCAGGATGGCCGCGCCCAGGCCGCAGAGCAGCAGAAGCAGCCCCACCGTCGCCAGGATGATCAGCTCCTCTCCGCCCATCAGGCTTGCCAGAAGCAGCGGGATCACCGAAACGATGCACAGCGACACGCCCGCAATGGTATTCCGGGTATGCTTTTCCTGCTGCTCCTGCCGCAGGCTTTCCGCCAGCTCGGTCACGCCCGCGCCTGGCGCGAACTCCTCCTTGTCCAGCCATTCATATTTTGCCGTTTTCATGCCGCTGCTGATGAAAAGCCCCACGGCCACCGCCGCCAGCGCCAGGAGCACGGCGATGCCCACGCCCACCAACGTATTCTGAGCGATTGGCCGCATGCTGCCGTAGCCCGAGAGCAGGATCAGCGCCGCGGGCGATATCACGCAAAGCAGCACGCCCAGCGCGATCCGCGGCGCGGTCTCCCGCTTCACCGTCAGATAATCGTTGGCCTCCTCGCCGTCCAATATCCGCAATCCCGTTTCTCCTTTAGCCTCCCGCACGGGCAGGCTGTCGGGCGTCTCCATTTCGTCCTTCAGTAAATAATCGGTACTCACGCCAAAGAGCCTGCTCAGCGCCACAATGCGGTCCGGCTCAGGCATGGCCAGATTCCCTTCCCATTTGGAAACCGCCTGCCGCGACACCTCCATACGATTGGCCAGCTCCTCCTGAGACCAGCCCTGCCGCTTGCGCAGCTCCGTCATTTTTTCCGCCAGGTTCATACTGCCCCTCCTTCGCTTTTGATGGCCCTATTTTATCATGAACCGCCGGTTTTCAGCCACCAATCTGACCCACACAATCTGTCAACCGGCGGTTGCGAAAGCGCTGTAACAGAAACGCGCTGCTGTCACGCATGGTATTTCGCTTCCTTTTGCGCGGCGCTTCCCTCAGGCTCCCTCCTTCGCCACGTCTACCCAGCCCACAGGCTGCATGGCGGCCTCCAGCTCGCTCAGCGCCAGCCGCACAGCGGTATGATCGTCCCCGGCGGCGGGATACACCGGATCAAAGTTTTTCAGGCTCACATCCAGGTATACCGGCACGCCCGCTTTCCTGCCAAAGGGGCATACGCCGCCCGGCGCATGGCCCACCAGCGCCTCCACCTGATCCGGCGCGATCATTTTCGCCTTGACGCCGAAGGCCTGCTTGAATTTGGCGTTATCGATGCGCGCGGTGCCCTCAAACACGATCAATACGGGCTGATCCCGAACGATAAACGACAGCGTTTTGGCAATGCGCCCGGGCTCCACGCCCAATGCTTCGGCCGCAAGCTGCACGGTGGCGGTATTTTCTTCCATTACGATCAGCCGATCGATGAATCCGGTCTCCTTTAAGGCATTCTCAGCTGCGATGCGTGACATGTTTTTTTCCTCCGCAATAAAATATACAGCTTACATTATAACCATACTCCGCCGATTTGTCCACCGCGGCATTGCATTCCCGGGCGATCTGGTGTACAATATAAAGCCTATTGATTTGCTATGCAAGGAGTGCCGCCATGCCCAGGCAATTCACCGCTGTCCAGCTGATCGAGCAGACCATTGTCCGCCGCTACCATGAGGAATTGTGGAGCCCATTCTGCAAAGCCATCAAACGCTACGAGCTGATCAAGCCCGGCGATAAGATCGCCGTGTGCATTTCCGGCGGCAAGGACAGCATGCTGATGGCCAAAATGATGCAGATGCTGCACCGGCATTCGGAGATCCCCTTCGACGTGGAATACCTGATCATGGATCCGGGCTATAACGAGCTGAACCGCCGCAAGGTGGAAAGCAACGCCCGTTTCCTGGAGATCCCTTATACGATCTTTGAAAGCGATATTTTTGAAGTCGCTAACAGCCAGGATAAAAATCCCTGTTTTCTCTGTGCCCGGATGCGGCGCGGCTGCCTGTATAAGAAGGCAAAGGAGCTGGGCTGTAATAAGATCGCTCTGGGCCACCATTTTGACGATGTGATCGGCACCACGGTGATGGGTATGTTTTACGGCGGGCAACTGCAGGCCATGATCCCAAAGCTGAAAGCCAAGAACTTTCCCGGCATGGAACTGATCCGCCCGCTGTATCTGGTGCACGAGGAAAACATCATCGCCTGGGCGCGGGCCAATGCCCTGGAATTTATCCAGTGCGCCTGCCGCTTTACCGAAAACAGCGTCAAACACGAGGGCGGCAGCAAGCGGCTGGAAACCAAACTGCTGATCAAAGAGCTCAAAAAAAATAACCCCACCATCGAGGACAACATCTTTGCCAGCATCCATACCTGTCAGCTGGATACCATGGTGGGCTGGAAATACCGGGGAAGGGAATACTCCTTCCTGGACGATTACGATGAACGCGGAGGCGCCGAATGCTGAACCAATTTTCCAGAACGCAATTGCTCTTTGGCCCTGAGGCCATGGAAAAGCTGGCGCAATGCCGGGTGGCGGTATTCGGCATCGGCGGCGTGGGCGGCTATACCGTGGAAGCGCTGGCCCGGTCGGGCATAGGCGCCCTGGACCTGATCGACGACGACAAGGTATGCCTTACCAACCTGAACCGCCAGATCTACGCCCTTCGCTCCACCGTGGGGCAGTACAAAGTGGACGTAGCGAAGGCCCGGGTGCTGGACATCAATCCGGAATGCCGTGTGACCGTCTATAAAACCTTTTATCTGCCTGATACCCAGGATCAGTTTGACTTTACGCAGTATGATTACATCGTGGACGCCATCGATACGGTGAAGGGCAAGCTGGCGCTGGTGGAAAACGCGCAGGCCGTCGGCACGCCCATCATCTGCTCCATGGGCGCGGGCAACAAGCTGGATCCCACCGCCTTCCAGGTGGCCGATATCTATAAAACCTCGGTATGCCCCCTGGCCAAGGTAATGCGCACCGAATGCCGGAAGCGCGGCATTAAAAAGCTCAAAGTGGTCTACTCCCAGGAAAAGCCCATCCGTCCCCTGGAGGATCCCGCCATCAGCTGCCGTCAGCATTGCATCTGCCCGCCGGGCACCCGCAAGTGCACCGTGCGCCGGGATATTCCCGGTTCCACGGCCTTTGTTCCGTCAGTGGTGGGGCTGATCATCGCCGGGGAGGTCGTCAAGGATCTGGTAAAGCAGCCGTAAGGCCGCTGCCTACGCCTGCAGCATTTGGCGGAAAAAGGATATGCCCCGGCGCAGGTTTTCAACGCTGAGCCGCTCGTCATAGTGATGGGTGCGGGCCAGCTCCTCCGGCGGCAGGATAAAGGGGCTGAACCGGTACACGTTTTTACAGATGCACTCCATATGCCGGGAGTCTGTGCCCCCTGCCAGCAGGCAGGGGACGATGCGCACGCCGGGAAAATGCACCTGGATCGCCGTGGTAAGCGCATCCCAGCTCAGTCCCTGGGCCGGGGAAACCTGTCCCGGCTCCTCCAGCACGTTGACCCGCAGCGTAATGGGCGTGCGCGCCAGCATGCGCCGTACGCGCTCCAACAGCTTCTGGGTCTCCTCCCCAGGCAGCACGCTGGCTGAATAGTAAAGCGTGGGGATCTCGCGCATCAGCGCGTCCCCGCTCTGTTTCCAGAGCGACAGCTGCGTCTGGGTGATGGCCCGGCCTGTAGCCGTTTGCCGCAGCCGCAAAAGCAATCCATGGCCAAAGATCCGGGGATATCGCAGAAACAGCTTTGCCTCCCGGGTCAGGAGCGGCCGCATGGCGGGCAGCATCACATCGGTCACAGGAGCGCACAGCCGATACCTGGGCTTGATGCGCGCCACCCGGAGGGAAGCCCTGGCCAGCGTTTCCATCGCCCCCGTCCCCTCGCAGGACAGCGTAAACAGCAGTCTGCCTTTTTCGCACACGCCCACATAAGCGGCGTCCTGCCGGGCCAGGGCGAAGGGATGGGAAATATTGCCGCCCTCGTCCAGCACAAAGGTCGGCTGCACGCCGCGGCTTTGCAATATGCGGGCCATGGAGCTCATACTGCCGCCCCGGGTCTCCTCATCACAGGAGAAAGCAAACCAGATATCCCCCGCAGGCTGCCAACCCTCCTGTAGCAGCCCTTCGGCAGCTGAAAGCAGAGCGATCAGGTGCCCCTTCATATCGGCGGCGCCCCGTCCGTAAATATACCCATCCTTTACAGTGCCCGAAAAGGGCGGAACGCTCCAGCGCTCGGGGGCGCCCGCGCTCACCACGTCCAGATGGGCGCAGAACACCAAAGCGCGGGCATTGCGCTGCCCGGGCAAATGGATCAGCAGCGCGCCGCCATCCACCGTTTCACAGCTTCCCTGGGAAAACACCAGCGGAAACAGTTGTCTGAGCAGCGTATGCATGCGCTGGAAGCTCCCGGCGTCGTCCCCCGATATGGTGGGCTGCATGATGGCCAGGCGCAGGGCGCGCACCGCCGCGTCGTTCTGATAATCCTGATGTAGCAAGAAACAGCCTCCGTACTGCATAGATCAAAAAACGGTATTTATAGTATATTCGCCCGCCTGCTCCATTATCCTTTTTTTCGTTCCACCGGCGCAAAAAATCGCACAAATTCCGCAAAACCCGATTGAACGGCCCGGCGGGCTGTGATATAATGAAGCTTGCAAAAACAAAAGGGGGTCGGCAGCGGCATTGGAGCCTGGATGGACGGTCATTCACCTGGCGCGCAGCGAGCAGAGCGCGCGGGAGATCCTGCAATTTCTGCAGGAAGAAAGCTTTCTGGCGCGGTATCGGCGCATCGCGTCCGGCGCGCCCGGAAAAGATTGTTATGAAATCCTCGTGCCCTCCGGGGAGGCCCGGGAGGCGCAGCAGCTGTTGATCGAAAATAACCTGCTGCGCTGAGCGCGGCATACGGAAGGAGCCTTTTTATGTCTAAAATCGCAGTTTTGACCAGCGGCGGCGACAGCCCCGGAATGAACGCGGCGGTAACCGCCATCGCCCGCTGCGCCAATATGCTGGGCATGTCCCTGGTGGGCGTAGACCGCGGCTTCAACGGCCTGCTGGGCAAGAATCCTGAAACGGATTTCATCGATATGTCGCTGGAAAACGCGCTGGATATTGCCGATATGGCCGGTACTCAGCTGCGCACCGCGCGCTGCCTGGAGTTCAAGGAGCCTGCCGTACAGGCCCGCGCCGCTCAGCTGCTGCGCGATATGGACGTCCGCGGCCTCATCGTCATCGGCGGCGACGGCAGCTTCCATGGCGCCCAGGCGCTCTGCAATCACGGGATGCCCTGCATCGGCATCCCCGGCACCATCGATAACGATCTGCCTTACACCAGCATGACGCTGGGCTACGATACAGCCGTCAACGTATGCGTGGACGCCGTGCGCAATATCCGCGCCACCTCCCGCAGCCATGACCGCCCCCACGTGGTGGAGGTAATGGGCCGTCACTGCGGCGATATCGCCCTACAGACCGCCATGTCCACCGGCGCTGAAATCGTTATCTGTCCCGAAGGCAAACGCTGGACAGTGGATTCCATCGCCCGCCGCCTGCAAAGCCAGATCGACCAGGGCAACTACCGCACCACCATCGTGGTGGCCGAAGGCAGCTGGGCTGAAATGGTGCCCTTTGACGTATATGATTTCCTGCGGCCCTACGGCAAGCAGGTGTTCAAGGGCGAACCCATGACCGCCCTGCGCTTCGCCAGCATCCTCAAGCGCAAGTGCAAAATGCCTGACGGCACGTATCCTGAGGTGCGCTCCACCGTGGTGGGTTACACCCAGCGCGGCGCGCGTCCCTCCGCCCGCGACGCCGCCTTCGCCTTTGAAGCCGGTGTGCGCGCAGTGGACCTGCTCAACCGCGGGATCGGCAACCGCGTGATCGGCCGCAAAAACGGCAAAGTGTTCGATGAGGATATCGATAAAGCGCTTCGCGCCCGCCGTCCCTTCGACCGCATGATGTACAACGTGATCAACGCTCTTTGATCCCCTTTAAATGAAGGCTTCCGCGCAGACAGCATGCGCGGAAGCTTTTTTATGGGGGTGTTCACTTGATCCTGATCGGCAAAGATTTCATCAGTATACCAGGTCGCTGGTCTGGATGAAGGCCAGCACATTATTGTAGCGAACTGCGGCAAAACCGTTGGTGGTATAGTATATCTCCACCGGTGTGCCGCTGTTGAAGGTATCGATCTTGCCGTACTGGGTGGAGGCATAGCCATACACCTTGGTTTTATCATTGATCACATAGCCGGGCGTTCCGGGCTTGGCGAGCATTTCCGCCAGATCCTCCTCCACCCAGTAATCAGCGCTCATGGGCAGGAATGCCACGGCGTCGCGGAAGGATACAATGTAATAATTGCCAGTTTCGGCGATGACGGTAAAGCGCTGGTAGTTTTCCAGCGTGCCCACGCGCTTGTTAACGGCATAGGGCCCGGCCAGGGCATAAACGCCGCTGTTGCTGCGCAGCACGATGTGGGTGGGATTTTCAATCACGTAATCGAACATCACATACCCGGTATCAAAGCCGCCGTTGCCGTTATCCACCATCACGTGAGCATAGCTGTCCTTCACATCCAGAATGGTAAACTGAGTGCCGTTGGGCAGCTTGCGCAGCGAGGTGGAGCTGCTCTTGGCCTGGCTGAACAGCGTGATCTGCCGGGCGATCACCTCGCCCGTCCAGCTGCCGTCGGGCAGCGGGCCCTGCACGCCGGCCACAGGCGTGACCGAGCCGAAGTCATAATAGAGAGGCGCGTCGGCCACAGCCGGCACACACAGTGCCAGCAGGCTGACGGCGATCAGCAGCACCGCAATGAATTTTTTCATGGAAGAAAACCTCCTTATCTTTGCTATTCACTATTATAACGCACAATCCCCGCCTTTCCATCCCTTTTGCGGAAATTTTTTGCATAAGCGTGGGCGCGCTGGCATATATCGGGATAACGGAGAAAGGGGAGATGCACATGAACCGAACGATCGCGCGCAGGCTGAACAGTCCCTGGGCAGCCATGATCAAAGGCATGCTGCTGGCCATTGCGGCCACAGCGGTATTGGTGGCGGTGTTCGCCCTGGTGATATCGCTGGTGGATATATCGGACGGCGCTGTGCGCGGCGTCAACCAGGCCATCAAGCTGATATCCATCATTCTGGGCGTACTGGCGGCGGTGCGCCGCGGCAGTACGGACGGCGTGCTGCGCGGCGCGCTGGTAGGGCTGTGCTATATGGCGGCCGGCGTACTGGTGTACGCGCTGCTCACCGCCCAGCGGCTGACCGCCTTTTCCTACCTGGCCGATCTGCTGCTGGGCGTAGCCGCCGGCGGACTGACCGGCATGCTGCGCGGTCGGTCAGCGTAAGCGGATCATTAAAACCTATAAAAACGCAGGAGAAGCGCCCTGCCGGTCGGCCATCCAGGCCTCCGGCAGGGCGCTTTCGTTTACAGTTTATGGTTTTTAAGGAAGGTCACCAGCGCTTCATAGGAAGTCTGGCTGATATCGTGCTCCAGCTTGCAGGCATCCTCCCGGGCAATCTCATCACTGACGCCAATCAGCTGCAGGCAATGGGTCAGCGTTTTATGGCGGTCATAAATGCTGCGGGCAATGGCCTCGCCGCTCTCGCTCAGGGTGATCAGGTTATTCTGATCCATATAGATATAGCCGTTTTCGCGCAGGCGTTTCATGGCCACGCTCACCGAGGGCTTGGTCACGTTCAGCCCCGCGGCGATATCAATGGAGCGAACCTCTCCCTTCTTTTCCCTGATCATTAAAATTTGTTCCAAATAATCCTCAGACGACTTGCGAATGTTCATATCAATACCTCAAATTCCCTTGTTTGATGCATCTATCCTATCATGAAACGGTTTTTTTTTCAATGAAATTTTATTGATCTGCGAAAAAAAGCCCTCTTTTATGGTACAATAGTGAAAATCCATGCAGGAGGACAGGCATGCAGGCCTACGCGATCGCGCCGGTGGCGCACATCCGAAGCGATTTTTCCCAGAAATTCGGCATTCCGCGGCAGAGCGGGCTGGTGGAGGCATTGGAGGCGCGGATCATCTTTGAGCCGCTCTACCGGCGCGCCGAATCGCTGCGCGGTATCGAGGGCTTTTCCCACCTGTGGCTGATCTGGCAATTTTCGCAAGCGCTGACCGACAAATTCAATCCCACGGTGCGCCCGCCGCGGCTGGGCGGCAACCGCCGCGTGGGGGTCTTCGCCAGCCGAGCGCCTTATCGGCCCAACGGCCTGGGGCTCAGCTGCGTGCGGCTGCTCCGGGTGGAGGAAACGGACAACGGGCCCGAGCTGATCGTATCTGGCGCCGATCTGCTGGACGGCACGCCGATCTTTGATATCAAGCCCTACGTCCCCTATTCCGACTGCCATCCCGAAGCGCTGCCCGGCTATACCGCCCAGACGATAGCGTATCGCCTTCGGGTGGAATGCCCGGAAGCGCTGCTTGCGCAGATACCCGCCGATAAGCGGGAAGCGCTGCTGGGCGTGCTGGCCTGCGATCCCAGGCCCGGCTATGAAGACGCGCCGGAGCAGGTTTACGGCCTGGCCTTCGCCGGGCTGGACGTGGGCTTCCGGGTGGAAAACGGCGTGCTCACCGTGGTGCGCGTGGACAGAAAGGAAGATGACCAATGCGGGCAGTGATTCAGCGCGTGAGCCGCGCTTCGGTTCAGGTAAACGGCCAAATAGTAGGCAGCGTGGGCCTGGGCTATTTGGTGCTGCTGGGCGTCAAAGCCGGCGATACCGAAAAGGACGCCCTCTATATGGCGGATAAAATCGTCAAGCTGCGCGTTTTCGAGGACGAAAACGGAAAGATGAACAAAGCCCTCCGGGACGTGGGCGGAAGCGTGCTGTGCGTCAGCCAGTTCACGCTGCTGGGCGATGCCCGGGGCCAGAATCGCCCGGGCTTTACCCAGGCCGAAGCGCCCGACCGCGCCGATGCGCTGTACCATCTGGTCTGCGGCCGAATACGGGAACAGGGCGTACCGGTGGAAACCGGTATTTTCCGCACCGATATGCAGGTGGAATTATGCAACGACGGCCCGGTGACCATCCTTCTGGACAGCGAAAAGCTGTTTTGACGGGGAGCGTATCGCCTGAGCCACAAAAAAACTGAAACGGAAAATTTGCTCTCCCAGCCATAAAAATGTCAAAGGAGCCGCCATGCTGCACATTGAAACCTTCCCCCTGGGCCCGCTGGAAACCAACTGCTATATCCTGTGGCAGGATGATCCCCGGCGGGTGATCGTGATCGACCCGGGGGATGATATTGAAACGCTCCGCCATGCCCTTCGGGAAAAAACGGTGACCGGCGTGCTGATCACGCACGCGCATTTTGATCATATTCTGGGGCTGCCGGCCATTTCCGGCGCGCCGATCTATGTACACGCGCTGGACGCGCCCGCCATGACCGACGCGGCACTGAACTGCGGGCCGGAGCAGCCCGCTTTCCCCTATGTCGCCGCCACCGATCTTGTCCGGGAGGGCAGCCAGATCACGCTGGACGGCGTCACCTTTACGGTATTGCATACGCCGGGGCACACTGTGGGCTCGGTTTGCTACCGCTGCGGGGAGGATCTGTTTACCGGGGATACGCTGTTTGTGGGCGGCTACGGGCGCGTTGATCTGCCCGGAGGCGATTGGAGCCAGATGCGGCAATCGCTGGAACGGCTGATGGCGCTCCATGGGCTGCGGGTGTATCCGGGACACGGGGAAAGCGGGTATATCCGATGAGCGCCGTATCGCTGTATACCAACGCGCCCGCCCTGACCGGGGATATGGCCGAGGTCATCCGGCTTTTCCTGGGCAATATTGCGCTATTGATCAACGAAGCAGGCGGCGATTTTTCGCTGACGCACACCGAGACCGAGAGCGACGGTTTGCGCGTCGTCACCGTTACAGACGGCGAGATCAGCCATGAGACCCGGGAAAAGCTCACGGGCGACGCGGTGATCGATAAGCGTCTGCGCCGCCGTCAGGCCAAGCTGGGCGTTTATCAGGTGATGAAGGCGCGCACCGGCATGACGCCGCCCTGGGGCAGCCTTACCGGTATCCGGCCCACCCGGCTGCTGTACGCCAATCTGGATCAGGGAATGGAAATGGATGCCGCCTGCGCCGAACTCCGAAGGATATTTGACGTGAGCGCCGAAAAAACCGATATCCTCCGACGGATCGTCACCGTCCAGCGGGAGATGACCCTTCCGCAGTCCGACGAAGCGGACGTCTATATCGGCATTCCTTTCTGCGTCACGCGCTGCGCCTATTGCAGTTTTCTATCCGGCGAGGTGGGCAAGGGCGAGCTTCTGGCTCCCTATACCGACGCACTTTGCGCGGAGATCGATGCGGCAAAAGCGCTGCTCCGGCAAACCGGCCTGCGGCCCCGAGCGTTTTACATGGGCGGGGGCACGCCCACAGCGCTGCCGCCGGAGCTGCTGCGCAGGATCCTGAACGCCGCGTCGCCCATCCTGGCCGGCTGCCGGGAAATCACGGTTGAAGCCGGACGGCCTGATACCATTGATCGGGAAAAGCTGCAGGTATTGCTGGACGCCGGGGTAACGCGCATCAGCGTAAATCCCCAGACCATGCATGATGAAACGCTCCAGCGTATTGGCCGCAGGCATAGCGCGGCGCAGACCGAAACCGCTTACCGTTTGGCCCGGGAAATGGGCTTTGGGCATATCAATATGGATCTGATCGCCGGGCTGCCCGGGGAAGACCTGCGCATGTTCCGGCAAACGCTGGCCTGGCTGAAAGCGCTGGCCCCCGAGAGCATGACGGTGCATACGCTGTCCATCAAGCGCAGCAGCCTGCTGCACCTTTGGCAGGCGCAGCTGCCGGACGGCGATATGGTGGCCGATATGGTGCGCGCCGGGGCCGAAGCCGCCCAGGAGATGGGCATGCGGCCCTATTACCTGTATCGGCAGAAATACATGGCAGGCAACCAGGAAAACGTGGGCTATGCGCTGCCGGGCCACGAATGCGCCTATAACGTGGACATGATGGAGGAAACGGCCAATGTTATCGCTCTGGGCGCGGGCGCGGCCAGCAAACGCCTGTTCCCCGAAAAAGGCTTCATCCGCCGAGCCTTCAATGTCAGCGATATCCGCCAGTATATCGATCGGGTTCAGGAGATGGCCGAACGCAAACGCGAGCTATTCCTGAACGAGCCCGCACAGCGGTAACGGCTTGAAGAGGACGATAAGTGCCTCTGCGTCTATCACCACATAAAAACTCCCGCCGCAGGATGTTATCCGCGGCGGGAGTTTTTACCATTTGAACAGCATTTTGATCATGCCTGAGGGCTTAAAGCCTTTCACCAGGTGCTTGTTCGCATAGCAGTATGGGCAATAATGCCCGGTATTGACATAGCGCACGTCCTTGCGTCTGAGATACACGCCGTACTCGCGGTTCATGCAATCCCGACACAGGAAGGAACCAAATCTCTTTTTTACTCGTCTGGCTGAAAGCAAAGCAATTTACCTCTCGCTCATCTGTGCAACGTTTTATCAATCGGTGGTGATGCAGTGGCAGGGGCACACGGCAGCGCAAGCGCCGCAGCGGGTGCACTTGGCGGGATCGATGCGGGCAAAGCCATTTTCCACGGTGATGGCCTCGTACTGGCATTCCTTTTTGCAGCGGCCGCAGCCGATACAAGCGTCCATGCACACCGCGCGGGCCACACGGGCCACGTCGCTGTTGCGGCAGCGCACGATCACGTTCTGGCTGGCAGGCATCAGCTTGATGGCGTTGCGGGGGCAGCTGTTGACGCAGGCGCCGCAGGCCGTACACTTGGTATCATCGATACAGGCGATGCCGTCCTTCATGCTGATGGCGCCAAAGGCGCAGTGATCCATACAGTCGCCCATGCCGATGCAGGCGAAACGGCAATCCTTGGGGCCGCCGGCCACGGTGGCCGCCACAGCGCAGCTCTTGTAACCGTCGTAGGTATAGCGCTCCTTGGCCACGCCCTTATAGCCCTGGCACAGCACGCGAGCCACCATGCGCTCTTCCTCAGCGCCGGCATCGGCGCCCATGATGGCGGCAATCTTCCGCGCGCCTTCGGCGCCGGCGGGCTTACAGCCGTTTACAGGTGCCTCTCCGGCCACCACGGCGGCGGCAAAGCCGTCGCAGCCCGGGAAGCCGCAAGCGCCGCAGTTGGCGCCGGCACAGCATTCGCGCACCTGCGTGACGCGCTCATCCACATCCACGTGGAACACCTTGCAGGCAAAGGTCAGGATCAGGCCGAAGATCAGGCCGATGACCGCCAATACGATACCGGCAGTAAGAATCGGACTCATATCAGTTTACCCTCCTTATACCAAGCCGTTGAAGCCCATGAAGGCGATGGCCATAAGCCCGGCAGTGACCAGACTGATGGGGAAGCCCTTCATGCACTCGGGGATCTTGCTGCTTTCAAGCCGCTCGCGCACGCCCGCCATCAGCACGATGGCCAGCAGGAAGCCCAGGGCCGAGAAGGTGCCGTTCAGCACGCTGAAAAGCATGTTGTAGCCTTCCTTCACGTTCAGGGTGGCCACGCCCAGCACCGCGCAGTTGGTGGTGATCAGGGGCAGATAGATGCCCAGGGCGCTGTACAGGGCAGGCATGGACTTTTTCATGAACATTTCCACAAACTGCACCAGGCCCGCGATGATCAGGATGAAGGCGATGGTCTGCATGTACTCCAGCTGCAGGGGCACAAGCACCCAGGTATTGACCATGTAGGCGAACAGGCTGGCGATGGTCATAACGAAGGTCACGGCGATGCCCATGGAAGCGGCGGTTTCCACCTTGCTGGATACGCCCAGGAAGGGGCAGCAGCCCAGGAATTTATTGAAGATAAAGTTATTTGTCAGGATGCAGCTGATCATGAACAGGATCACATTCATTATTTAGCAGCTCCCTTCTTGCGGTTGGTCAGGGCGTTGATGATGCCCAGCAGCAGGCCGAACACCAAGAAACCGCCCGCGGGCAGGATCATCAGCAGCATGGGCTGGTAGGAAGCGCCCAAAAGGCTGATGCCAAACACGGAACCGTTGCCGGCCAGCTCGCGGATGCAGCCGATCAGGGTCAGCGCCAGGGTGAAGCCCAGGCCCATGCCGATGCCGTCAAAGGCGGAGGCCACCACAGGATTCTTGCTGGCAAACGCCTCGGCGCGGCCCAGGATGATGCAGTTGACCACGATCAGCGGCAGGAAGATGCCCAGGCTTTCATACAGCGAGGGCAGGAATGCCTGCATCACCAGCTGGATAATGGTCACGAACATGCAGATGACCACGATAAAGCAGGGAATACGCACCTTATCCGGGATCACCTTGCGCAGCGCTGAAATAACGATGTTGCTGCCCAGCAGCACGAAGGTGGCCGCCGCGCCCATGCCTAGCCCGTTGATGGCGCTGGTGGTAACGGCCAGGGTGGGACAGGTGCCCAGCACCAGGCGGAAGGTGGGGTTTTCGGTCACGATGCCGTTCATCAGCACCTTGCCGAGGTTTTGTTTCTTTTCGCTCATGGCTTATTTTCCCTCCTTCGTGGCTTTGGTGTGGCCGTAGATGCGCTGCGCCGGAATGCGGTCAAACAGCGGAGCGGCGATATTCATGAGCAGGATGGCATAGGTCACGCCTTCGGGATAGGAGCCGAACTTGCGGATCAGCACCACAATAACGCCGATACCCACAGAGTACAGGATGCGGGCGAATTGGGTCATGGGGGTGGTCACATAGTCGGTGGCCATATACACCGCGCCAAAGAGCAGGCCGCCGGACAGCACTGTGGTCAGCGGATCATAGCCCAGCGCCCAGCCCAGCAGACAAGCGCTGGCCAGCGAAATCACCGGGATCTCCCAGCGGATGGTGCGGGTGAACAGCAGCCAGGCAAAGCCGATGAGGATGGCGATCTTGCAGGTTTCGCCCACAGCGCCCGTCACGTTGCCCAGCAGCAGATCGGCATAGGACGCGCCGGACAGCAGCGGGGTGGCGCCGGACACGGCGTCAAACCTGCCTACGTTGTAGCCGCTGGTCATCAGCGCAGGCCAGGAAGCCAGCAGCACGGCACGGGCAGCCAGGGCAGGGTTCAGGAAGTTATCGCCGATGCCGCCAAAGAGCTGCTTGACCACCATGATGGCGAAGAAGCTGCCAATGACCAGCATCCACCAGGGCGCCGAAGGCGGCACGATGAGGCCGATGAGCAGGCCGGTCACCACAGCGGACAGATCGTAAATGCGGATCTTTTTATGCGCCAGCTTCTGCCAGATGAACTCCGCAGCCACAGCGGAGACCACGCTGACGCAGATCACCAGGGCGGCGCGCCAGCCAAAGTAGTAAATACCGGCGATCACGCAGGGCAGCAGCGAAATGATCACATTGAGCATCAGGCGCTGCGTATTGTCCTTGCTGCGCACATGGGGCGCGGATGAAAGAATCAGACTCATTTGGCAGCCGCCTCCTTTTTCGCCTGTTCGGCAATCTTCTGTTTCGCGATCCGGAAGGAAGGCGTCAGCCACCGGCGAGCGGGGCAGATGAAGGCGCAGGCGCCGCACAGCATGCAGTCCATCACGTGCTTCTTCTTGCAGATATCCCACTTTTCGGCGTCGGCGAATATCTTCATATCATAGGGATTGAGGCCGATAGGGCAGGCATCCACGCACTTGCCGCAGCGGATGCAGGGATCCTCCTCGTCGCTGACCGCCTCTTCCCGGGTCATCACCACGATGCCGTTGGTGGATTTGGACATGGGCAGCTGGTCGTTTGGCAGGCACATGCCGGTCATGGCGCCGCCAAAGAAGATCTTGCCGGGATCGGTGCTGTAGCCGCCGCATTCGCCGATGATATCCTCGGTGATGGTGCCGATGCGCAGCCGCAGGTTGGCGGGAGAGCGAACGGCGCCGGTGACGGTACATACGCGTTCGATCACAGGCTTTCCGTCGATGACGGCGTCGGCAATGGCGGCGCAGGTGCCCACGTTCAGCACCACGCAGCCGCAGTCGATGGGCAGACCGCCCGAGGGCACCTCGCGGCCGGTGAGCACCTTGATCAGCTGCTTCTCACCGCCCTGCGGGTACTTTGTCTTCATCACCTGCACGCGCACGCCCTGGCGGCCCTGGCAGGCCTTTTCCATGGAGGCGATGGCGGCGGGCTTGTTATCCTCGATGCCGATAATGCCCTGCTCCACGTTCAGCGCACGCATGGCGGCCCTCAGGCCGTCCACCACGCGGGTGGCGTTCTCCTGCATCAGCCGATCGTCGCAGGTGATATGCGTTTCGCATTCCGCGCCGTTGGCCAGAATGTACTCGCACTTTTTGCCCGGCGCGATGCTCAGCTTCACATGAGTGGGGAAGCTGGCGCCGCCCATGCCGCAGATTCCGGCCGCCTTAATGGCAGGCAGGATCAGCGCGGGATCAACGGTTTCCACGTTGCCAAGAGGATGCAGTTCCTCCCATTCATCCTGGAAATCGTTCTTGATGGTGACGCTCTGCACCATATCGCCGGTGAGGTAGGCGATGGCGTCCACCGCCACCACCTCGCCGGATACGCTGGCGTGCACCGGGATGCCCAGGCCGCCCACGGCCTCGCCGATCACCTGGCCCACTTTCACATGGTCGCCCTTTTTGACACAGGGCTTGGAGGGCGCGCCGATGTTCATGTTCATGACGATCTGAACGGTATCGGACACGAAATCCCGGATGGCAAGCGCCTGTGTCGGCCGCTTGCTGCCGTGCGCCGGATGGACGCCTCCGCGGAATGTTGCTTTCAACTGCGATCCCACCTTTTAATCAAAGTTGTTGTTTGTATAGTGATTGAAATACAGAAAACAAAGTTTACACGTCGGGAGCCTCGGTATCGACGCTGTCCACCAACAGCACCACGTCCACCCGATTGGGCAGGCAGATCACGTGAGTGCCCAGGATGCGCTGATTCCAGTTTTCCCGGGTGACGGAGCCTTGGTAGATGCAATCCTGGTTCTTGCAGGTGGAGGACTGCATAAAGAAGCCCCCTTCCACCATGCGGATCACATTAATGCTGCCGTCCTCCTGCGTGACCGTCAGATCCTCCCCGGGCTTCAGCGGTGAAGTCATATACAGGCTGCCATCCACATATACGGCGATCTCGTCCCGGGCGGTCTGTCGATTGGTCTTGATCTTATACCCTGCCAGCACGCCCACCGCCAGCAGCGCCAGGCACAGGATCAGGAGCACATCTCTTCGCTTAATCTTTCTTTCCTCCGCTCTGTTTCTCATGGCTTTCGGCCTTTTCATTCTTGATCTCCCAATGGATCAGGAAGGTCATGGCCGCGCGCAGCAGCACGATGGCGCCGGCGATGATCAGCTCGCTCATATCGCGGACCACCACGGTACGCAGCACCTCGCTGCCCAGCTTGAATTCCAGCGCCAGGGCGATGGCCTCGCCCAGATGCAGGCGGATGTTTTCCTTATTGCCCCGCAGCAGGTTGATCACCGCGCGGATAGCGCCGCCCACGATGATCACCGAACCGATCAGCTCCAGCAGGATGATGCCGTACTTGACCAGCGTTTCAAACGCGGTTTCGATCCATGTGAACATAAGCCGTCTCCTTCCCTTTGGCTTTTGCGTTACTCAGCGGATTCAAGCACCAGATTGACGCCGCGCGTCACGGCCTGGGCGGAGAAGGTAGCGCCCGTGATTGCGTCAACGCTTTCAATGGGAGCAGCCGCACCCTGGAACTGGTTCAGGAAGGCTTCGCCGCGCACCATATCCACGTAGAGCGCGTCCTCCTTGGCGTCGGTATCGCCCACGGTCACGGCGGCCACGGCGCCGTTTTCAATGGTCACGGTCAGTTCGATCGCGCCGTTCATGCCGTTGACGCTGGTCTTATAGATACCGTCCCGGTAGCTGTGCGCCTCGGGAGCGGGCGCTTCCGGCGCGGCGGTCTTTTCAGGCACGGTCACGCCCAGCTGGGCAAACACGCTGTTCACCGCCTCGGTGACGGCGTTGCTGGAGAAGGTGGCTCCGGTGATCACCTGCACATCCTCCGCCGGCGCATCCTGGCCGATGTACTGGCTCAAGAAAGCTTCATCCTGCACCTTGGCCACATAAGGCGCGTTCATAGCGTCGGCGGCGTCGGCAACGGTCACGGCGGTCACCACGGCGTTTTCATCCATGGTCACGGTCACATCCAGATCGTCCAGGAAGCTGCGGGCGGATACGGTGTACTCGCCAGCCTCGGATTGCGCGGCTTCTTCACTTGCTTCAGCTTCGGCGGGGGCGGCGGCAAAGCCGTTCACCGCCTCGATCACAGCCGTACTGCTGATGGTGGCTCCGGCCACGGTATCCGCGCTGACGGGCAGCGCCTTGCCGGCGAACTGCGCCAGGAAGGCGTCGTCCAGCTTGGCCAGGTATTCCTTGTCCATATCGGAATCGCTATCGCCCAGCGTAACGGCCTTGACGGTGCCGTCGTCGTTCAGCTCAACGGTTACCGGGAAGGTGCCGGTCAGGCCGCTGGCCTTGGCAACGCCGCCGGATACGGCCTTCTCCTCGGGCGCGGCTTCCTGGGCGGGCGCTTCCTCCGCGCTTTCCGCCGCCGCGTCTCCGCTGAGCGCCTGGTTGACGGCGGTCAGCACAGCATTGCTGGAGAAGGTGGCTCCGGTCACGGCGTCGATTTGATCCAGGGGCGCTTTCGCGCCGATGAACTGATTCAGGAAGCCTTCGTTATCCTTTACTTTGGCAACATAGGGAGCGTCGGTATCCGAGCTGCTCTCCTGCACGGCTACGCTCTCCACGGCGCCGCCCTGTACGGTCACAGTCACGTTCACCATGTCGATAAAGCCCTGGGCCGAAACGCTGTAAACGCCGTCGGCCACCGGCTTGGTTTCTTCCTTGGTTTCCTCCTGCGCAGGCTCCTCGGCGGGAGCGGTGATGCCCAGCTTGTCAAAAGCCTGGTTCACGCAGTCGATCACCGCTTTGCTGGCAAAGGTAGCGCCAGCCACCACGTCGACCTCGCCCTCGGCGATGGGAGCGGTTTTGCCGATGAACTGATCCAGGAAGGCCTGATTGTCACCCACCAGCTTCACGAACATGGCGTCGCTGGCAGAGTCGCTTTCAGCCACCTCCACCTGAGCGATGGCGCCGTTTTCCACGGTCACGGTCACACGCACGGGATCGGTGAAGCCCTGGGCGGTGAGTTCAAACACGCCGTCCAGCGCGGCAGGCTGAGCTTCGGCCGCAGCCTTGCTCTCATTTTCTTCCGTCCCGGAAGCGAAGCTGTTCACAGCCTCAATGATGGCGCTGCTGCTGACGGTAGCGCCGCTGGCAGCGTCGATGCCGGAAACCGGCAGGCTCTTGCCAATGAACTGGCCCAGGAAAGCGTCGGTATTGGCCAGCGCCAGGAAGGATTTGTCCATATCGGAATCGCTGTCGCCCAGCGTGACGGCCTTCACGGTGCCGTCCTCGTTCAGCTCAACGGTCACCGGGAAGGTGCCGGTCAAGCCACTGGCCTTCACGGTATTGCCAGCTTCCTCGGCGGGAGCGGCAGTCTCGGCGGCGAAGCTGTTCACGGCGTCGATCACAGCCTTGCTGCTGATGGTAGCCCCGGCCACGGCATCCACGCTGACGGGCAGCGCCTTGCCGGCGAACTGCGCCAGGAAGGCGTCGTCCAGCTTGGCCAGGAAGTCCTTATCCATATCGGAATCGCTGTCGCCCAGCGTGACGGCCTTCACGGTGCCGTCCTCGTTCAGCTCAACGGTCACCGGGAAGGTGCCGGTCAGGCCGCTGGCCTTCACAGTGTTGCCAGCTTCCTCGGCGGGAGCGGCAGGCGCTTCGGTGGGCGCGGGCTCTTCCACGATGCCCTGGCTCTCGTTCCAAGCAGCGTTCACAGCGCTGATCACGCCCTTGCTGCTGATGGTAGCGCCGGTGACCAGGTCAATATCGGCCTCGGCCACGTTGCCCGCGGTGCCGATGAACTGCGCCAGGAACCGGGCGTTGTCCTTCACCTGGCCCAGGAAAGGCGCGTCGTCAGCGGTGCTGGGATCGCCCACCTCAATGCCGGTGACCGCGGCGTTTTCATCCACAGAAATGGTCACGTCAAAGGTACCGGTCAGACCCTTGCCCTGGGCGGTAAAGGTATCGGCGCCCTCGGGGATGGCCACATCGGGCACGTCGGCCTCGGCGGCAGCCTGGGCCGCGTAAGCGGCGGGATCATTGACGAACAGCAGCACCTTGCTCACGGCGCTGTTCACAGAAGAGGAAGATACGGTAGCGCCGGAAACGGTATCCAGCGCGCCGGCTTCCACGGCGGTCTGCCCCACAAACTGATTCAGGTAATCGGCGTTGCCCTGCACGCGGGACAGGTAGCTGATATCGTTAGCCGATTCGGTATCCAGCACCTCAACGGCCACCACAGCGCCGCCGTCATCCACGGTGACGACCACCGGGAAGGGGCCGCTGACGCCCTGGGCGGTGGTACCGTAACGGTTGTCGCCCAGCTCCTCAATAGCCACCACGGGCTCCTTGAGCTTGATGCCGGCCACGTCGGCGATGTACTTGGCGGTCTCGTTGACGCCGCGGATCACAGCGCTGGACGTGATGGTCGCCGCCGTGATAGCGTCGATCTCGCCGCCGTTTTTGCTCAGATCCACGGGATAGGTCTTGCCCGCAAACTGCTCATAGAAGGCAGGCTCCTTTGATTTGGCGCCCAGACCGGCGGTCTCGCTGAAATTGGAGCCGCCCACGCGCACGCCGGACAGCGTGCCTTCGCCGTCCATGCCCACGGTCACCTCCACCGGGCCGCCAAAGCCGGTCACGGTGCCTACGGATACGTAGCCCACGGCGCTGCCGTCCGCGTCCACGCCCTTGAACACCTCGGTTTCACCCTCGGCCGCGATCTGCTCAAAATCCGCCGCCTGGGGCAGCAGCTCCTGGCGGACGGCCACGGCCTTTTCGGCCTCCTGCGCGGCGATGCGGTCTTTTGTGCCGTTGTACGTCGCGCCGAGGGCCAGAGCGGCCACCAGCGAAATGACGGTCAGCACGATCCATGCGGGCAATTTCTTACTCATTGTATCTTCCTCCAAGCAATGCCTCTTCCCGGGGGGAAAGAGGGCGATTGAGCATTTCCTCCGCCCGACGGCGGTTGTTTTCTGCAAGGCTGGCGCGGATGGCGCTGCTGGACACCAGCTGTCCGTCCGGCAGGCACACGGGCGGCACCACGGTGAGCCCGATGCCCGCCTCCCGGCAAAGCTGCTTCATCAGGCGGGCGTCCCCCCGGGCGCGGCGTCCAAAGTGGTAATGGAACCCGATCACGATGTGTCGGGCGTTCAGCCGCTCCAGCAGCAGCTCCCGGAAAAACTCCTCCGGGGAACGGGCGGCGATTTCCGGCGTAAAGGGGCTGCTGATCACGGTATCAACGCCGCATTCTCCCATGAGCGCGGCCTTCTCTTCCAGATCTGTCAGCACCGGACAGGGCTTGCTCCCCAGCACGCCGGCCGGGGGCGTTTCAAATGTAAAGGCGCAGGGCGTCAGCCCCTTTTCCCCCGCGGCCCGCACCGTGGCCGCCAGGAGCGCTCTGTGCCCCAAGTGCACGCCGTCAAAGGTGCCCAGCGCCACCGCGGCGGGCGGCATGGGCGGCGCGCAGTCGCTCAGCGATATCAGACGCATTCAAACCTCCTCAGCGATCGGTGGAGGTCGCTCCCTGGCTTTGCAGCGTGGAGGCCAGTCCGTCTGTAAAGTACACCGAGCCGTCGCTTAGCACCCAGTAAGCTTCCACGTCGGGCAAGCTGTCCACAAAGGCGCGTCCCTGCTCATAGGGCATCAGGAAAAGCGCTGTGCTCAGGGCGTCGGCATAGCCGCTGTCGGGCGTAACCACGGTGACCTGGCGCATGAAGTCCGAGGGGAACAGCGTATCCGGATCGATGATATGATGGTAATATACGCCGTCCACCACGTAATAGCGCTGGTAATCGCCGCTGGTCACCACCGACATATCGGTGAGATAAGCCACGTCCTTTATGGTATTTGCGCCCAGGATCAACGCGTCCTCAGGGTTCTGGATGCCCACGCCCCAGCGGCTTCGGCCATCCCGCGGCTGATTGCCGCAGCGAACGTTTCCCCCTGCATTTATAATATAGGAAGGCATGTCGCTTGTCAACATCCAGGAGGCCACAATTTCGGCGGTGTATCCCTTCGCTACGGCTCCCAGATCCAGCGACAGCAGGGGATCGGCAAAGTAAACGGTGCCGGCCTGCGCGTCGATGATCACATCGTCAAAATCGCAGTGTTCGGAAAGGGTTTTCAGCACTTCCGGATCGGGCACCGCCACGCCCTCGGCGCGATAGTCGTGCCAGCAGCGCAGCACAGCGCCCATGGCCACGTTGACCCGGCCCAGGAGCCTTGGCTGCAGCTCCTTCATATACAGCAGCAGATCGATGAGCTCGGGCTCTGCCTCCGTGGGCTCGCGCCCCGCGTTGGCGTTCACATAGTACAGGTTGCGCACGCCCTCGTAGGCATTGTAGCCGTCGTATATCTGATGGTAGCGCAGGAACATGGCCTTGGCCGGTTCATAGACGGCGTCAAAGGCTTCCTGGCTTTCGGCGTAGCCCATGATGGTGATCACGGTATCAAAGGCGTCGTAGAAGGCGGCTGAATACTTGTCCAGCTTTTTTTCCCCGGCGGCGCAGCCCGCGCACAGCAGGCAAAAGGCCAGCGCCAGGCATAAAAAACGATGCTTGAATTTCATGCAGGCTCTTTCATCCCATCGAAAAACAAAAAATTATAGGATATAGCGGCTTATTTTATCACGTTTCATAATAGTTAGACAATATTAACTGACAAAGATGTCAAAAATTTATCCTTCCCTGTCGATCCGCCTGCTCTCCTCGGCCTCTGCGGGCGTGATTTCCCGGCTGCTGTAGCGGGCGGCCTCATAGAGCGCGGCCAGCTTTCCATCGTCAAGCTGCTGCCGGGCCGTGCGGCTGGGCGGGATATCGCTGTGGCGGCGCAGATAATCCCGATAGCTTCGCCGTACCCGCTGGCGGGGCGTCAGGCTGTCCCAGGGAACCTCCGGCACGCGGCGTTTCACCGCCCGTTGCCTGCGGAAAAACGCGCGTCCCGCCTCGCCCGGCTCTGCCAGTCGCTCCACCGTATCCTCGTAGCCGCTGTTCAGCGCCACGGCGTAGGCCCGCAGCCAGGCGGCCAGATGACCGGCCAGCCGCCGGAGCGCTTTGTACGCCAGCCGCAACAGCAGGCAAACCAGCGCAACCGTCAGCAGCGCGGCCAGCGCATAGAACGCCTTTTCCATCACCAGCCAGAACGCGGAAGGACCGCTCTCCTCTCCCGCCAGGCCGCTCAGATCAAAGCCGCCGCCGCCCGAGCCGCCATCGGCCGCCCGGGTGGGAAACAGCGACATGAGCCAGAGCGCAGCGCTAAAAACGGCGCGCAGCGCTCCGCGCAGCAATCGTCCGAGGGCGGGCAGGTGCGTTAACACCAGCAGCGCCGCGGCCAGACCGGCGACGGCAGCGCCGTTGCGCAGGCGCATCAGCCGGGAAGGTCCCCGGCCGCCGCCCATGCCCTCCCGCAGCGATTTGGCCGAGAGGGCGAACAGCGTATACACGGCGTATGCCAGCATGAAGGGCCAGAGCAATCCGGGCAGGGCGGTCAGTCCGCTCACCGCTCCCACCAGCCGCACGCCAAAGTACAGCGCCAGGCCTCCATACCACAGCATGGGCGGCAGTCCCTCCCAGGGCAGCGTCAAATACCGCGCCAGCGCCACGGCCTGCGCCGCGGCCGGCAGGGCGGTAAGGAGCCCCCGGCCGCCGGCCTTCAAAGCATGCGCGAGCAGCGCTCCCGCCCCC
>JAFUDW010000120.1 GCA_017464225.1 Clostridia bacterium
AGGCTCTGTACGCCCATGCGCGGTTGCAGCACGGCGGTCACCAGTCCGCTGAGCATGCCCGCGCACATGGCGGCGGGCAGCGAGAGCCAGGGATGACCGCTGAGCGCCACCACAGCGCCCACCGCCGCGCCCAGGGTAAAGCAGCCGTCTGTGGACAGATCGCACACGTTCAGCATGGAATAGCTGAGAAAAAGGGCCAGCACGGTCAGCGCGTTGACCAGGCCCAGCTCCAGCGCCGTCTGTCCCAGGGTAAGGATCTTGTCAAAACTCATAAGTATGCGCTCCGATGTGAATAATTATAAATAAACAAACGGGCGCGGAAGGGAAGCAAGGAGGAGGGCTTCCCTTCCGCTGAATGCGGGTTTATCGGGTGTCAGTTGTTCAGATCGTCAAAGCTGTCGGCGGTGGTGATGGGCTGCACGGTGGTGCAGTAGGGAGCGAACAGCGCGGCGATCTCATCGTAGTTCAGGCCGATGGCTTCGCAGGTTTCGGTGTTCACGGTGGCGGTGCCGTTGTCAAAGGTCTTGACGCCGAGGGTAGCGGGGTCCTTGCCATCCACCAGGATATCGGCCACCAGATTGGCGGTTTCAACGCCCAGGTTGGCATAGTCCACGCCGTAGCCCAGGAACGCGCCGTTCAGGGCGAAGGAGTCCGCGCCGGTGTAATGGGGGATCTTGGCCTCGGCCAGCGCCTCATAGATGGACAATTCAGCAGTCATGATGGTGTTGTCGGTGGGGGTGAACACGGCGTCCACACCGTCGGCGATCAGGGCGTCGGCAGCGGCCATGACCTCGCTTACGTTGCTGCCGCCGTACTCCTTATAGGCCACGCCTTTGGCGTCCAGGATCTCCTTGGCGGCGGCGATGGGAGCGGCGGAGGCATCCTCAGCGCTGTTATACAGAAGGCCGATCAGCTTGGCGTCGGGATTGGCGGCGAAGATCAGGTTGAACACGGCGCCGGTGTCCAGGTAATCGGAAGTGCCGGTGATGTTGGCGCCGGGAGCTTCCAGGCTTTTCACCACGCCGGCGCCCACGGGATCGGAAACTGCGGCAAATACCACGGGGATCTTGTTTTCCTCAGTGGCGCCCTGCATGGCCATGGCCACGGGGGTGGCTACGCCCACCATCAGGTCGACGTCGTTGGCGATAAAGTTGGCGATGATCTGGTTAAGCAGGTCAAAATCGATATTGCAGTTCTGCTCCTCGATTTCAAAGGCAACGCCCTTTTCGGCCTCAATGGCGGCCAGCTGGGTCTTGATGTTGGCGATGATCTGATTCAGGGAAGCGTCGTCCACGAAGTTACAGATACCTACTTTGAAGCTTGTCTTTTGCTCCGCGGCGGCGATGGAGAAAACGGACAGGGTCATGATCAGGGTCAAAACGATGGCGATCAGCTTTTTCATGGGGATACCTTCCTTTCAAATAATCATTGATTTGTTTTTGCCGGAGCCTTCCGCGACCGGCCGTGACGCGGAAGGAGATGGAATAAAAAACGCCCCGGCGCACAGTGTTCCTGTGCGCTGAGGCGGTATTCCCGTGGTGCCACTCAGCTTCGTCCGGTTTTCCCGGAACGCGCTCAAACCGCATACTGATCATATGCGCCGCGCTGATAACGGGTACGGCACCCGTCGGCTGCTACTTGCGGTGATCCCGCTTTCGGCCGCCCTCAGAAGTCCATTCGCCCGATCTGCTTCCTGCCGCATTTCCACCATCGGCGGCTCTCTGTAAGGGTCGATACCGGGTTACTTCTCTTCGTCAAAGGTTTCTGTGAAGTTGTGAATAATTTATCATATGCTTTTCAATCTGTCAAGCACAATTTGGTGGAAAAACATCCGAAAAACAAAATTTCAGTCGTATCGCGTTTGAGCCAGCGAGCCGCAGGCCTCCTCCGCCAGCGAAACGAAGCGCTGATCCAGCTCTGATAGGGGATAGTCGGCGGGGAAAATCAGGAGATCCGCAAAGCGCGGCGCGCCTTCCGCGCAGGCGCGCTGCACCAATTCGTACCGTCGCATGGTTTTCACGCTTTCAGGAGCCGACCACATGCGGGCCGTGGTCAGACGGCTGATCAGGCTGAGCTGCAGCTCCCTTTCCTCAGCCTGCAGCCGGCTTTCACCCTCCCGGGGCTGCTCCTCGCCGTCTGTTACCAGGGGATAGGGCAGCAGGTCACGCTCGGCGATGCGGGGAGCTTTTGCCAATGGATGACGGACGGACAGGAGCGCCAGCGCCTCGTACGTCCAAAGCACGCGGCAGTTCAGACCCTTCCCGCTCAGATATTCCCGCGCCGCAGGAAGGCTTTCGGCCCCGACGCGGATCTCGGCCAGCTGGAACGCGCCGTCTTCTATAGCCGTTATCGCTTGTCGCGCGGTCAGCTCCCGGACGCGGATGTCCATAGGACGTCCGGCACTCAGCGTATCCAGCAGGTGGGAAAAGCAGGCGCCGATGCAGCCGCCGGGCGACAGCGCCAAGCTGAAACGCTGGAGTGCGTTGTTATGCAGGCTGCTCAACGTTTTCATTTTTTGCTCCTGGGCCAGGATAGCCCGCGCGTATATCAGAAATTCCCGGCCCCGGGCGGTGGGCGCCACGCCCCGGGAAGTGCGGGCGAATATGGGAAAGCCCATGCTCGTTTCCAGCTCGCGGATGGCTTTGCTCAGATTGGGCTGGGCCATATACAGATTTTCGGCAGCCTGGGTGATGGAGCCGCAGCGCTCCACCTCCACGGCGTAAGACAGATGCAGGGTATTCATGGCGTTCCTCCTTGTCGCTATATATATTTCTGCATGATCCTATGCTGTTCCTGCCATGCCCGTACTTTTCCCGCTAAAGGGGTTGCGTTTCCTCCTGCCGCGGCGGTATAATCTGCTGGTACATAAGCTTTCGGAGGGGTTTGATGGATACCTTTGTATTGATCCTGGAGTTGATCGGTACGGTGGCCTTCGCGGCCTCCGGCGCCATTGTGGCCGTCCGCAAAAAGATGGATATCTTTGGCGTGGCCGTGCTCGCGCTGGTCACGGCGGTGGGCGGCGGCATGATCCGCGACGTGCTGCTGGGCGTCACGCCGCCCAATACCTTCAGAGACCCGATCTACGCCGTTACGGCCATCGCCGTATCCCTGGTGGTGTTTATCCGTCCCGTGCGGCATTACCTGACCGGCACCCATGCCGCCTATCAGCGGGCCATGCTGGTGATGGATTCGCTGGGCCTGGGTGTTTTCACGGCGGTGGGCGTCAGCCTGGCTTATGGCGCGCAGCCTGACGCGGGCATCTTTCTATCGGCCTTTGTTGGCGTGCTATCCGGCGTGGGCGGAGGGATATTGCGGGATGTGCTGGCGGGCGATACGCCCTACATATTTATCAAGCATATCTACGCCTGCGCGTCGCTGGCCGGCGCGCTGGCCTGTTCGCTGCTTTGGCGGTCAGCGGGCCAGATATACGCCATGATCGCAGGCGCATCGCTTGTGGTGCTGATCCGCATACTTTCCGCCATTTACAAGTGGAATTTGCCCCGCGCAGACTGATCTTCACCCACTTACAAACAAAAATTAACATTATTCTGGTCAAAAATTGCCACTTTGGAGGATGCTGTGGAGGAAGCGCAGGAAAAACGGTTTGAGGAGCTTTTCAGACGGTATAACGCCCAGGGCCTCTATCTGTTTACCAATTTTCTGGATTTGGCAGCGCTGAGCACGCTGCAGCGCGTCCTGCCCCGCCTGCCCCGGGCACCCTATACGCTGTTTGGCGGCGCCGAGGGCTGCGAACGGAAAATGCTGCGGCTGGGCAGCGAGGAGGAATGCGGCTATGAGGAACCCTTTCCCATTGCCTGCGTACTGATTGCTCCGGCCAGCGCCAAGTTTGCCGAAAAGCTGAGCCATCGGGATTTTCTGGGCGCGCTGATGAATCTGGGGTTTGAGCGCGAGCTGCTGGGCGATATCGTGGTGCGGGAGGAAGGGGCGTATCTGTTCTGCCTGGAACGCATCGCGCCTTATATCGCGCAAAGCCTGACCCAGGTGCGGCGCACCACCGTGCGCTGCTCCCAAATGCCCGAGCTGCCCGACGGAGCGCTTTTCAAGCTGGAACGGCAGGTGGTGCAGCTGGCCTCGGTTCGCGCCGACGCCCTGGTGGCGCATGTATACAAGCTTTCCCGCAGCGATGCGCAAGCGCTGTTTGTTCAGGGACGCGTTTTTGTGGACGGGCGGGAGTGCCGCGATACAGGATATACGCCCAAAGCCGGGGAGATCCTGTCGGTTCGCGGCTTTGGGCGTATGCGCTATGTGGGCGTTGACAGCCTGAGTAAAAAGGGGAAGAGCAACACGGCGGTGGAGCTGTTTGCGTAGGCCAGGTCTGTTCCGCTGTATAACTGATTTGAAGCTATTTAAATGAAAATGCGCGTTTCAGCGCCAATCCCGCCCTTTGCGGCGGGTTCAGCTTTTTTTGGAGCCGGCCATACGCATCCCGGGCGGCGCGCAGATCGGCCCTGCGGGGCGCATGCCTGCCGTAACGCAATGCGCTGACGGCCTGGGCGGCGGCAGTCAGGGGAACATCCAGCGTCCTTTCGGTGCGGAAGGCATATGTCAGCGGCGTTTCATTGGGCAGGATGGGGCATTTGAGCATTGCCGCGCAGTTCAGAGCGGAGCGCCAGAGCAGCTGCAGCGCCGCACTGTCATCCTTCAAACGGGAGGCGCGGTACAGCGGCTCTGTCACGCGGATGCGCACTGCGAGAAGCGCCGCGGCTGCCAATGCCAACAGCAGCCACAGCCACCAAAGCGAAGGCTTTGCCGAGAAGTTTGGTGGGGGAGGCTCGTTTCCGGACGGATCAGGATCGGGCGCGGGCGTGGGCGTTGGCGTGGGAGAGGGCGACGGCGTAGCAGCGTCGTTATCGGTTGAATCGGGCGCGTCGGAGGGCGCTGGGGTCGGCGTCGGCTGCTCGGTAGGTGCGGGAGAGGGCGACGGTGAAGGCTCCTGGGCGGCGGGCGGAGGAGTGGGCGTCTGCCCGGCGGCCGGCGGCGCGCTGCCGCCGCTGTTATCCGCGCCGCCATAGCCCGGGGTGGCGTCAAAGGTCACCCATCCCAAGCCGCTCAGGTAGACTTCGGTCCATGCGTGGGCGTTGGTGCCGTGCACCTCCGCGACGCCGTCAACGGCCGGATTGGCCACGTAGCCTTCCACGTACCGGGCGGGCAGTCCGGCCATACGGCACAGCACGGTCATGGCCGAAGCGAAATAGGTGCAATAGCCCTTTTGCTCGCCCAATAAGAACCAGGCTACAAAGTCCACGTCCCGGGGCGGATCTTCCACATCCAGGCTGTAGGCGTAATGATCGTGCAGATATGCTCTGATCGCCGTTGCCTTCTGCCAGGAGGTATCGCAATTGGCTGTGACGGACTGCGCAATATCGTAGATTTCCTGCTGGATATGATCGGGCAGGGCGGTATAAACGCTGTATGCTGCCGCATATTGCGGGTCGTCCAGAGCGGCCTTTGATTCCGCCAGGGCAGCCATGCCGCTGTCGGTGGCCTTCATGGAAAGATAGGATGCACGATAGCGATCGCCCGCCTGCAAGCTCCGGGTGATGAAGATTTCGCTGCCCAGGTTGAAATAAGGCGTCATGTGCGGGCCCACGGAGAGCGAACGGATCCGCTGGGGCATAAACAGGCTGCTGGCCCCGGCCGAAACGAACTGAACGCTGAGCTGCCGCGGGGCCGTATCCTCGCCCAGGGGATAGGAGGTCTGCGTGATCTCGTCCCGGCGGGAACGGTACAGGGGCGAATCCCAGTTGTACCGCCTGCTGCTGAGGCTGTCATACCAGGAAACGCCGGTATAGGCATCCAGGATGGCGCCGCGCAGGTATGTGGTATCCTCTGTTGTTACATACATCACCAGTCGCTCATCGGGATCGGGCTTGCCGCCCAGCCGATTTTCTCCCAAGGGCATCCAGCCGTCGTCGGCCAGCGAATATCTGGCGCGTTCCTGGGTAAAGAAGAAACGGTCGTTGATGGCTTCCCGCAAATCGTCGGCCGCCTGGGAAAGCTTTTGGGATTTGAAGCCTTCCTGCGGCGCGATCAGCCAGGCGAGCGCCAGCAGCGCCGCGGCCAGCGGAACGGCCCAGGGGGTGATCCTTGGCGAGCGCTGCTCAGGCGCTTGGTTGTAGCTGTGGGTCAGGGCGTAGATCAGCAGCAGAGCGGGCAGAGCGGGCAGCGTATATAGGCACTCCCGACGCAGACCCAGCATCCATTCCCCGGCCAGCATGCCCGCCGTGATGGTGATGGGCAGGGCCACGTCGATATCCGGGCTGGACAGCATGAAACAGAAAAGCGAAAGAAATACGGCCAGCTGCGTGCACAGCGCGTCGCCGTACAGCGCAATGGCCAGGGGCATGTTGCGGATCAGGAGCACCAGCGCCCGAAGCAGCTCCAGCGACTGCTGAAAGTATCCCCGGCCGAAGGCGAAAAGCGCAGCCTGGGAGATAACGGCGGACACCAGGACGATCAGCGGGGCTTTGCGGTGCAGGCTGCAAAGGGCGCAGCAAACAGCCGCCGCGC
>JAFUDW010000121.1 GCA_017464225.1 Clostridia bacterium
GGGGTTTGGGGAGGTACTACCTCCCCAGCAGGGTTTATAAGGGGCAGCGCCCCTTATCGTCCTCCCCTCGCATTACAGCAGGATTTCCTCAATGGCCTTTCCCTCGGCATCCGGCAGCGAAACGCCCAGGATCCGCGCGTAGGTGGGGGCTTCATCGATCATGGGCCTGCGCTCCAGCACCACGCCGGGACGGATGTGCGGGCCGCAGGCGATCAGCGTGGGCTGAGGTCCTTTGTCGGGATGATGGCCGTGGGTGGCGCGGCCAAACTTATAATCGCTGTTATCGGCGGGGCGCACCAGCGGGCGCTTCCATGCGTTGGAGAAGGAGGTGTAACCGTCGGTTTCCAGCACAAAGCTGAAATCACCGTATAAGCCCTCCTCTTCCCGGGCTTCCAGGGCGGTGTACACGCGCTCAAAGCCGTAAAGCCCATCTTCGGCCATTTGCCGCAGAATGCCGTATACGCGGTCATGATCGGCCGGGTCTTTCAGATAAACCTGGGCGGAAAGCGCGGAGGACTTGGCGATGGCCGTGTAATCAGCCACCTCCCCGTCGGCGCCCACCGTCAGCAGCCCCTTTTCGGCAAAGAGAGCGTTCAGCGCCACCGTGCGGCGGATGTTCAGCTGCCCGTGATCGCTGACGATGAAAATATCGGTCTTCTCCCGAATGCCCGCGTCGTCCAGCGCCTTGAGGATCTGCCCCAGCCAATCGTCGATCTCATGCAGGCCGTGGGTGACCAGCGGGCTGAACACGCCGGTTCTGTGGCGATACTCGTCCACGTTGGCCGGGTGGATCATCAGCAGGTTAGGTTTGAATTCCCGGATCATGCTGCATGCGCAGGCGTGCACAAAGGCGTCGCAGTGCGGGTGCACCCGGTGTTTCCAGTCCACCAGGCTGCGGTTGGGGCGCACGATTTTTTCGATGACCTCGGGGCTTGAGCCCGAATGAGCGAAGCATTCCTCGGTGGTCTCCCCGGGGGACTGGGGCCAGTACTCGTCGATCAGATAATCGATATGCGGATGCCTGCCGGTCACCGGCCAGAAAACGGCGGCTGTGGTGAGCCCGGCCGCTTTGGCGGCGTCAAAGATATCGCCCACGCGCAGGGCGTCGTTGAACCATTCCCAGGGGCTCTTTTCCTGGGTAAGGCAGGCCTTTTCATTGTTGACCACACCGTGCCTGCCCACCCGCACGCCGGTGCACATGCTGGTGTGGCAGGGATAGGTCAGCGTGGGATAGACCGCCCGGATGGTCTTGACCAGCGCGCCCTTTTGCAGCATTTCGCCAAAGGACGGAAGCTGCCGCAGCGTTTCCAGATCGTCGTATACCATGGCGTCCTCAGAGATCACGATCACATGCCTGTCTTTATCCATTCTGCTTTCCTTTCTGCTGATAGCTGTAAACGGCCTCGTACGCGCCGCGCATCTGCGGATACAAGCTGCGGTAGACGGCCAGGTGCTCCCGATAGGCGGCGTGGGCCTGCGGATCCGGGGTATAGGTCCGGGCGACGCTGATCCGCTGAGCGGCCTCGGAAAAATCGGCGTACCAGCCAATGCCCACGCCCGCCGTCAGCGCCGCGCCAAGCGACGTGGCCTCCCGGGGCGACGCGTGCACGCGCACCGGCACGCCGAACATATCGGACGCCATTTGCGCCCAGAGAGCGCTTGCGGCCCCGCCGCCGATCAGCGTGAGACGGTTGGCGGGCAGGCCGTTTTCCGCCAAAATATCGCCGCACAGGTGCAGCGCTTCCATAACGCCCTCGTAAACCGCCCGGGCCAGATGCCGCCGCTCATGGTACAGCGTAAAGCCCATCAGCGTGCCGCTGGCCTTGGCCGTCCACCAGGGCGTGCGCTCGCCCATCAGCGTGGGCAGGTAAAAGAGCCCCTCAGCGCCCGGCGGAGCGGTGCGGGCCAGCGCTTCCAGGCCGTCGTAATCGGGCCGCTCCTCCCCGGGGCACAGCAGATTGCGGACGGCCCAGTCAAAGGCCGCCGCGCCGCTCTGCACCGTGCCGCAGATATTGTAGCCCACGCCGTCGCAGTCGTAATAGCTGAAAAGGCGCATCTGCGCGTCCCGGGCGGGCGCGGGCGCCAGCGTGCTCACCCAGGCCGAGGAGCCGATGTTCATATAGGTGTCGCCCACCGTCTGGCTCCGGGCCCCGTGGGCGGCACAGGCGCCGTCGCCCGCGCCCATGGCCACCGGCAGCCCCTGGGGCAGCCCGGTCAGGGCGGCAAAATCCGCGTTCAGACGGGCCGATATGTCGCAGGAGGGCAGCAGCTCCGGCATTTTGGCGGCATCCACGCCGCAGGCTCTCAGGATATCCCAGGCCCAGTCGCCGCAGTTTAGGTCAAGACAGCTGCACAGCGAGGCGTCGGTCGGATCGGTGCAGCCGCAGCGGCCGGTAAAGCGGCCGTACAAATAATCCTTGATATTGACAAATTTCCAGGTTTTTTTGTACAGGTCGGGCAGGTATTCCCGCAGCCACATATATTTGGGCAGGCCGCTGTGTACATCAATGCGGTTGCCGGTCACGCGGTAATAATCGGGAAGGGGGATTGCGTCGCTGATGCGCCGTGTCTGATCCGCCGCCCGCAGATCGCTGTGGATGATGTTGTCATGCAGCGCCAACCCGTCAGGGCCGATGGGGATGCAGCCGTTCATGGTGCCCGAAAACACCAGCGCGGCGCAGTCCGCCGCGGCAAGGCGCGCAAGCGCGGCGCGGATGGCCGCCACCGCCGCGATTACCTGCTCTTCGGGCCGCTGCTGCGCCCAGCCCGGGCCGGGATAGCGGGTAGGATATTCCACTGTGCGCGCGAACAGCGCCTGCCCGTCCCGGGAAAAGGCGGCGCACTTTACACCGGTGGTTCCTGCGTCCAGCGTCAGGATATACTCCATGGCGGTTCACCTCTTTTGTTCAAACAAAACTGCGGGCTTCTGCCTTCATTGTATCACTTTTCAGCGGAAAAGGCCACGGCGGGCGAAAAAATATACATTTTGTTCAACATGATCGTTTTTATTCGCCTCCGCGAGAATATATAGAATAATTTTCATGGATAAGATCGGCTGTGAAGGTTGACAACATGCAGAAAAGATGATATTATTATACCATAATCAACACAAGCCGCTGGATAAAAGAAGAGGAGAGGCATTTTGCGGTGCGCTCAATTTTTGCTTTTATTCATTTGCGCATTACAGGGTTCCAAAACCCTGATGTAAATTAAAGGAGGTCATATCATGAAAAAGTTCCTCAGTATCCTGCTTGTTGCCATGCTGACGCTGTCTTTGTTTGGCGTCGCCCTGGCTGATAACGAGCCTGTCGAGATCCTGTTCTGGACCACCCGCGGATCGGGCGCTCAGGCCACCGTGGTAAACCATGAGGTGGAAACCTTTAACGAGACCATCGGCAAGGAAAAGGGCATCGTGGTTCGCCATGAAGCGCAGACCGGCTATCCCGAGATCTGGGCCGCCTTCTCCACCGCCGCCGGCAGCGTGGCTCCCGACGTGGTTGCCCTGGGCAACACCTATATCCCCTACGCGCTGGATGAAGACGCGCTGGTGGACGTGTCCAAGATGGACGGCGCTGAAGAGCTGCGCGCCAATCTGATGAGCTGGGTGCTGGATATCGCCGGCAACCAGGATGGCGAACTGCACTCCTTCCCCTACATCCGCTCCACCCCGGTGCTGTACTACAACAAGGACATCGCCGATGAACTGGGCATCGAGATCCCCGAGCAGATCACCATCGAGCAGCTGGAAGCCTTCGGCGCTGCCGCCGCTCAGTATGACGCCAACGGCGTCGCTACCCGCTATGGCTTTGAGCTGCTGCAAGACTTCGGTTATTACAATGCTGCCTGGATCTATCAGCTGGGCTCCCAGTATCTGGCTGACGAAGGCGGCTCTCCCGCTCTGGAGGACGGCACCATGCTGAAGGTGCTGACCGACTGGCGCAAGTGGGTTGACGAGGGCTGGTGCCGTCCCTTCGACGGTCAGAAGGCTGCCGGCGCCCTGAGCGAGTTCACCGCGGGCCGTCTGGCTTCCTACATCAACAGCTGCTCCGCCATGGCCGGTATCGTTTCCGCCGCCAAGGAAGTGGGCATCAACCTGGGCGTGGCCATGTTCCCCACCTATGATGTTGAAAACCATGTGGCCGAGATCGGCGGCGCCAACGTCGCCATCGTGAAGAAGGACGACGCCACCGTGGCCGCTGCTTGGGAGTTCGTTAAGTATCTGATGAGCGACGAGGCCCAGTACTTCAACGCCATCAATACCGGTTACTGCCCCTGCACGCTGTCCGTGGCCGACAACGCCGATATGAAGGCGTTCTGGGCTGAGAACCCCACCTTCGAGGTGCCCTTCAAGCAGCTGATGGCGGCTGGCCGCGGCCAGGAGATCCCCGCCCTCGCCAACGCGCAGGACTTCACCAAGGCCTGCGAAGTGGTGGCTGGCAAGCTGATCCAGTCCAAGGAGATCACCCCTGAGGAAGGCGTTCAGGAGCTGATCCAGGAAGCCTCCTACATCGAGTGGTAATCCGCGCGAATTATCTTTCCTGATACTCAACAGGAATATGTCTCACCGGCAGCTGCCGGTGAGACTATTTAAATCATTCATAAGGGGATATGCAGCATGGCTGAGATCGTATTTGAAAAAGTAGGAAAATCCTTTGGCAGCACCAAGGTGATCGAAAACCTGGATCTGACCATCGAGGACGGCAAATTCACCGTGCTGGTGGGCTCCTCCGGCTGCGGCAAAACCACGCTGCTGCGCATGATAGCCGGTATCGGCCCGGCCACATCGGGCCGCATCCTGATGGACGGCAAGGATATTACCCACCAGCCGCCCGAAAAGCGCGATATCGCCATGGTGTTCCAGAATTATGCCATTTATCCCACCATGAGCGTGCGCGAGAACATTGAGTTTGGCCTGAAAAACAAAAAAGTGCCCAAGGACGAGCGCGACCGCCGCATTGCCGAGTATGCCGAGATCGTGGGCATGACGCCCTATCTGGACAGAAAGCCCAGCGATCTGTCCGGCGGCCAGCGCCAGCGCATTGCCCTGGCCCGCGCCATGGTGAAAAAGCCCAGCGTGTTCCTGATGGACGAGCCGCTGTCCAACCTGGATGCCAAACTGCGCGCCGCCATGCGCGTGGAGCTGATCGAATTGCAGCGCAGGCTGGGCACCACCTTTGTATACGTGACCCATGACCAGATCGAGGCCATGTCCATGGCCGATACCATTGTGCTGATGGAAAAGGGGCAGATCCAGCAGATCGGCTCCCCCGAGGAAATCTATCATGAGCCGGCCAATATTTTCAGCGCGCAGTTCATCGGCACGCCGCCCATGAACGTGCTGGAGCTGGGCGGCGGCATCCGCTACGGCGTGCGCCCCGAATCCATCCGCATGGGCCATGAGCGGCTGGAGGGTATGCTGATATACCGCAAGGGACACGTGATCACCCGTGAAATGCTGGGTGCGGAATTGCAGTACAAGGTGCGCCTGTCCGATGGCATCACCATCATGGTGCGCAGCGAAAACGAGCGCGACGACGTGCAGGAAGATAGCGACGTTTGGGTGATGGCCAAGGCAAAGCACATCCATTTCTTTGACGCGGACGGCAAGCGGCTGGGTCACGGCGGCCCCAAGGAGCTGCTGGATCGCCTGGGAGGGATGAACGAATGACACAGTTGACCGCGGTTCAGCGCGAGCAGCAAAAAGAGCTCAGGCGCATCAGGCATCGCAGCTGGCTGATCAGCTATGTGATGATCCTGCCGGCCATCGCCTTTCTGCTGGCCTTCGTGATCTATCCCACCGTCAGCATGGCGTATATGAGCCTGTACTACGGCAACGCCATGAACCCCTATAAAAAGTTCCAGTGGTTCAAAAACTATAACATGCGTCCTGACTTCTGGGTGGCGCTGCGCAATACGGCGGCCTACACCGGCATGGCGCTGGTGCTGGTGATGATCCTGTCCATCCTGTTTGCCCAGTGGATGTATAAGAGCCGCAAGCTTAATAACGTGGCGCAGACTGTGTTTTTTACGCCCCACCTGGTGGCCGGCGTATCGGCGGGCTTCATCTGGAGCTGGCTGATGAGCAGCCAGCCTTACGGCCTGTTCAATACCGTGTTCAACGCCCTGGGCTTCTCCAGCGTGCGCTGGCTGGATGATTCCAGCACGGCCATGTTCTCCATCGTGCTCATGAATACCTGGAAAAACGTGGGCTACTACTGCCTGATCATCATGAGCGCCATGAAGAGCATCCCCACGGAGATCTATGAATCGGCCAAGCTGGACGGATCCTCGGCCATCAAGACCTTCTTCAAGATCACCATTCCCATGATCAGCCCACAGCTGTTCTTCCTGCTGATCACCATCACCACGGGCAGCTTCAAGGTGTTCGACTCGGTACGCATCATGACCAATGGCGGGCCGGGCGACGCCACCCGCGTGCTGAGCATGTACATCTACGATTACGCCTTCGAGCGCAACAACACCCTGGGCTATGCCTGCGCGGCGGGCATTATCATGATGGCCATCATGGTGCTGGTCACGGTGTTCGATTTTGGTTTCGTAGAGAAAAAAGTGCATTACCAGTAAGGAGGGAACAAAATGATACGAGCGATCAAAAATTATTTTGTTCAGCCCAAATGGGGACTGCAGCTGTTCAGCGATATCATGAAGATCCTGCTGATGCTGGCCTTTGTGTTCCCCTTCTATTGGATGCTGGTAACGGCCTTTAAAACCTATTCCGAATCCATGGCCGTTCCTCCCACGCTGATTCCCAGCGTGTGGACGCTGGAGGGTTACCGCAGCACCTTCAATTCCGGACTGGATATCCTGAACTATGCCAAGAATACCGTGGTGATCACGGTATCGGTCATCGTATTGCAGCTGGTCATCATGGTGCCCGCGGCCTATGCCTTTGCCAAGCGTGAATTTCCGCTCAAGGGCTTCTGGTTCGGCATCGTGCTGGCGGCCTTCATGATCCCCCTGCAGCTCACCTATATCCCGGTGTACCTGCGCATGCAGGATCTGAACCTGGTCAATACGCTCTGGCCGCAGATTTTGCCCCTGGGCGCCGATGCCTTTGGCATTTTTATGCTGCGCCAGTCCTTTAAGCAGATTCCCGATGAAATCGTGGAGAGCGCTAAGCTGGACAGCGCCGGCGAGATCCAGATCATGACCCGCATCATGCTGCCCATGTGCAAGAGCGCCATGGTGACCATCGCCATGTTCTCCTTCATCGGCACCTGGAACGCCTACTTCTGGCCGTTGGTCATGACCCGCAATGAAAGCGTGCGCCCCCTGACGATGGCTGTGGAAAAGCTCCGCGACGTGGAAATGGGCATCCGCTGGAATTCACTGATGGCCGCCAATACGCTGCTGGTGGTGCCCATCCTGATCGTATTCATCTTCGCCAGCAAAAAGATCATTGAGGGCTTTGCCTATCGCGGCGTCAAATAAGCGTTTGAAGGAGAGAGGGACGCGGAGGCCCTTATCGTCCCTCGATCCATGCTTACCGTCATATCCTTTTCAGAAAATGCGTATCAGTTTTCCGCCTGTGCGCGGCGGCGCATGCGCCGTTTTCGCTGAACAAGGGGAAAAAGGCTGCGATTGGTTTTTGACATGGCGTACACCTCCGGTTTTACTGTGGCCTGAAAAACGAAAAAAATACAGTTTGCTTGCAATTCCTTGAAAAATGTGCTATGATGTAACTAATCCCCGATACAGGAGATGGTTTCATGTTAAATATGCATATCTTCCTGGTTGGCATGGCAGGCGCGGGAAAAACCAGCTTGGGCCGTCGTTTGGCTGCAAATCTGAACCTGCCGTTCATCGATACCGATCAACGGGTCAGCGAGATCATGGGGATGTCGGTGATCGAGATTTTCCAGACCCTGGGCGAAGCCTTTTTCCGGAACGCCGAGGCCGGCGTGCTGATTGAATTGATCGGCAAGCCACCCTGCGTGGTGTCCACCGGCGGAGGGCTGCCCACCGTGCAGGAAAACGTGCTGCTCATGCAGAATCACGGCATCATCATCCACGTGGACAGGCCGCTGGATCAGATCCTCAGCGATATCAAAATGGAGCGCCGCCCCACGCTGGCGGGCGGATCCTATGAGAACGTGATCGATCAGTATAACGAGCGGATCGGGCATTATAAGGCCTGCGCTGATTACAGGCTGGATAATTCCCATGGTTTCGCCGTGGGGCTGCAAACGCTGACCCAGATGGTGGAAAGTATTAAGTAGAATAATAACGATAAAGCAGCCATCCTCCACAGACAACGGAGGATGGCTGCTTTGGCTTTTTACGTTTCCGGGAGATGACTGCCCGGCAGCTCCGGACAGAAAGATCATGCCTGCGTTATTCTTCAATGGCCTCATAGCTGAACCAATTGAAATCGGCGTATCGGGCAGGATTGCGCCGACTTTCTTCGGCACGGCCGTTGGCGGCGTACATGCCCATCAGAACGCCCACAAACCCATCGGCCACCAGCGTGCTCAAATAGGAACCGTCGGCGTTCAGAGACAGCGGGAGCATTTGCTGTTCGTTGGCTCCATAATAGAAGCTGTATGCGCCTTCAGCGCCTTCAATGAACAGATATACTCTGCCTGCGGGCGCGGGCGCTTCGGCCAGCAGGCTGCGATCGCCGTTGATGATCTGGTAGCAGCAGATCATATCCTGATCGTCTTTGCGCTCCTTGACCAGCAGAAAGGAAAAGCGTTCGTTTTGGGTAAGCAGCAGCCCGGCCTCCTCGCCCGGAACGGCGGGCGAAAACTCCATGGATGCGGCGGCATGAAAATCATTGTGCTGCTGACGGCGCAGCAGGGCGGCGGAGGAGGCTTTTTCCTCGGCCAGGGCGGGCCGCAGGTACAGGCGGAGCGCGCCGGGACGCGAGGTCAATGAATAGAAGGGCTCGATGGGGGGACGCTGCATGCACCAGCAAAGACGCAGCGTATCGGCTTCAAAATGATCCATGCGGCTTTGATAGGCGTCCCGATGCCAAGGCAGGAAAGGACGGCGTTCACGGGCGTTGACAAGGCCGTTTTCATTATCCACCAGCGGCCAGCCGTCTTCATCCCAGGCGATAGGCGCAAGGAACGTTTCCCGGCCCAGGTTGAACTGGGCGCTTTTATTGCGATCGGGCGGTCTGATCCAAATCCGCGGCTGATAGCGCTCATAGTCCTCTATGCGCTTTTCGTAGGGACGGATGCCCAGCAACGCCATATACCATTCGCCGTTCTGGGTTCGCACCAGGTCGCCGTGGCCGGTGACCGATATGCCCGTTCCGTTTATCATGCGCATGCCGCGATTGCTCACGATTGGATTGCGGGGGCAGGGCTCATAGCTGCCTGTAAGCTCCAGGCTGCGGTAGGCGCGTACGCAGTGATTGGTTTGGGTGCCGCCCTCCGCCGTGATCAGGAAAAACCAACCGTCTTTTCGATAAATATGCGGTCCTTCCATGAACAGACTGTGATCGGTAACACCGTCAAAAATCACATGCTCCGGGCCGACAAACTGGAAGGTTTTGGGATGCAGCCTGCGCAGTATGATCTGTTTGTGGCTGGGATAAAGAACGTTTTTAGGGATATGGTTGCTGCAAAACCAGATCCCGCCTTCTTCATCAAAATACAGCGAGGGATCGATGCCGTCCGCGCCCTGTATCACAATGGCGTCAGACCAGGGCCCCGCGGGATCATCAGCGGTGATGATAAAATTATATCGGTCTGTCCGTCCATTCACATCCAGCGTGTTTACGATATAGAATTTGCCGTTGTAATAGCGGATAGTGGGCGCCCATAAGCCCTCGCTGATATCGCAGCCGCGGTAATCAAGCTGCTCGGGCCGGGAAATGGCGTTGCATATTTGTCGCCAGTGTACCAGATCGCGGCTTTCAAACACAGGAAGACCGGGAAAATAGTAAAAAGAGGAGGTCACTAGATAATACCGATCCTCCACCCGGCAGATGGAGGGATCGGGATAAAAACCGCGCAGGATCGGGTTTTGAAAGGTGGGGGATGCCATGGTCAATGATTCTCCGTTTCTGTAGGCTATGGCTATGGGGCGCCGTCGAGGGGATCCCTCGACGGCCCGTATGCTGTGATTTTATTCCTTTACGGCGCCAGCTGTCATGCCCGCGATCAATTGCTTTTGCAGGAATACAAAGATCAGCATGGTGGGGACGCTGGCGATGATGGAGGCGCACATCAGATAGTTCCACTGTATACGGTAGGCGTCGGCCATGGTGCTGATGGCGAAGGTGAGCGTTTTCTTTTCATCCGAGCTGATCAGCACCGAAGCAAACATATACTCGTTCCAGTTTTGCAGGAAGGCGTAAATGGTGGTAGCCACCAGGCCGGGGATAGTGAGCGGGAGCACAACCTTAAAGAAGGTCATCAGGGGCGTGCATCCGTCGATCCGCGCGGCTTCGTCCAGCGATGTGGAGATCGTTTTGAAATATCCGTACATCATCCAGGTGCAGAAGGGGATGCTGAAGGAAGCGTATACGATCATCAATCCCACAGCGGTGTTATTGAGGCGCAGATTGACCAGGATCTTGTAATAGGGGATGATCTTCATTACGGCAGGGAACATTTGTGTGACCAGCAGGAAGGACAAAAGGAACTTTTTGCCCGTAAAGTCATATCGGCTCAGGCCGTAGCCGCAAAGCGAGGCGCAGGCAACGGCGAAGATCGTGGAGCCGCCCACCGAGATCAGGCTGTTTTTGATGTAGGCAAGCAGCGGGTAATCGGACCAAATGGTAATGTAATTAACGATGGTGGGGCCGGTGGGGAACAGCTGAACGCCTTTGGAAAGCGTAATATCCTGCATGCTTTTCAGCGATGTGATGATCATCCACGCCACGGGCAGCAGCACGCACAGGCAGCCAAGAGTCAGAATGGTATAGTGTCCCGCGGCGGTCATTCTGTTTTTCTTAGTCATCTCTCAATAACCTCCGGAACACTACGCCGATCAGGTAGCAGATCACAAGGATGAATACAGATTCTGCCGAGGCGTAGCCGTATTTGAAGTAGTTGAACGCATTCTTGTAGATTTCCACAGCCGATACCATGGTGGCATTGCCTGGGCCGCCCGAGGTCATCAGCCAGATCATGGTGAACTGTTTGAACACCCAAACGGTATCCAGAATCAGCACGGTGGTTAAAATGGGCTTGAGCGCCGGAATGGTAATGTAGCGGAACTGCTGCCAGCCGTTGGCGCCGTCGATGGACGCGGCTTCATACATATCGGTATTGATGGTCTGGATCCCTGCCAGGATTTGGATCATCACCAGCGGGAAGCCTTTCCAGATGCTGGCCGCGATGACGCAGGCAAAGGCTGTGGAGCTGGAGCTCAGCCAACCGATGGGCGTGGAGATCCAGCCCCAGTGCATCAAAAGCGCGTTCAGGATGCCGCTTTGCTCGTTGAGGATCCACTTAAAGAGATAAGCAACCACAACGTCCGGGAACAGCCAGGGGATGATCAGCACCCCGCGGAAAAAGGTTTTGAAGCGGATGGGCTTGTTGAGAACGTTGGCGAATACAAAGCCCAGGATAAAATGCCCTGCCACCACGAATACGGTAAAAACGACGGTCATCCACAGGCTGTGTTGGAAAGCGCTGTCCTGCACAGCTTTGATGTAGTACTCCAGGCCCACAAACTTCCATTTGTTGACCAGATTGGTGTTGAAAAAGCTGATATAGATGCCGTAGGCGATGGGATAAATCACCAACAGCAGCATGGTGAGCGTAGCCGGCAGTACAAACCCGTAGGGGGCAAGGGACTTTTTCCTTTTCTTTCGGGGGATCACACTGTTTGCAACCATAATTCCAACCTCGCTGTTTTGTCATCCGGTGCGGGTAAAGGAAAGGGGGCGGCTGCCGCTTCGTCCTGGATAAAGCGTCAGGCGGTATGCCTGCTGTTTTCCATTGGCGAACGGCTGCGGCAGCCGCCCCTCGGGCCGGGGAGCCTTGCCTCCCCGACGCGGGTTTATTGCTTACTGATAGGATTCAACGATTTCCTCAGCCCGGGCTGCAGCGTCAGCCACGGCGGTATCCAGGCTTACGCCCTCGGCAGCGATGCGCTGCCAGCATTCGGCCACAGTGTCGCGCAGTTCGGCAGTGCCGGCAAAGGCGGGATAGATGACGGCGGTTTCGCCGGCGGCGGCAAAGCCGGAGTAGGTTTCATCGGAGGCTACGATGGCTTCGATGGCATCCTTGACCACGGGCAGACGGCGGGTCGCCTGGTTCCAGGCCACGCTCACATCCACGCTGGTCATGTATTTGAGGAAGTCGGCGGCCACTTCGGGGTTCTTGCAGGTGTTGGAGATCGTCATACCTACGGAGGAGAAGGAAGTGATGGGATCAATGCCCTCGGCGGTGGGCAGCACGAAGGAGCCCATCTTGCCTTGCATGTCCGGGTTGCCGGTATAGATGCCGCCCAGCACGTTGGAGGCGCTCCAGTACATGCAGGCAGTGCCGGCTGCGATCATGTTATAGGCCTCAGCATAGCCGGTTTCCACAAAGCCCGCAGGAGCGGTCTCGCCGGTGCCCAGCTCTACATAGGTGGCCATGGCGTCCTTGAAGGCGGGGGTATCAAAACCGGAGGAGAAGGAACCGTCTTCGTTGACGTTCAGGAAGTTCATGCCAAAGGTCAAGGCGAAGGTATGGAAGCGGGATTCAGCGGAATCGTTGCGGGTGCCGGAAACTACGGCGCCAAACTGGTCGATCACGCCGTCGCCGTCGGTGTCCACGGTCAGCTGACGGGCCACGTCCAGATATTCATCCCAGGTGGTAGGGATCTCAATGCCGTTGGCTTCAAACAGATCCTTGCGGTATACCACGGCGGTGGTATTGTTCTGCCAGGGCATATACACCAGCGTGCCGTCGATGGTGGCGTTTTCAATGGCGATGGGCAGCAGCTGACTCATGTATTCTTCGCCCAGCAGCGCGTCCAGATTGCTCACGGCCATGCCCATTTCATAGCAGTTGGCGTAATAGGCTTCGCTCATGGTGAAGATGTCCGGCAGCGAGTTGGAAGTGGCGCGGGTGATCAGCGTGGTGTACAGGTTGTTCATGGAGCACTCCACCGGATTCAGCGTCACATTGGGATACATTTCCATGTAGGCGTCCATAACGCTGCGCAGATAGGGACCGCCGTCGCTGTCACCCAGGGAGGTGATCATTACATCCAGGGTCACGTTGCCGGCGCCGGCTACGTCATAGGTGCTCAGGTAGCCTTTGCCGGCATCTTCAGCCAGCGACAGGCTCATGCAGCTCATGGTCATGAGAACGACCAGGATCCAGGCAGCCAGTTTTTTCATCATGTTCTTTTCCTCCATTTTCAATTTGAGAATTGGTGCATCAAGGCCCATTTGGTCTTGACGTTTTGGTTGATTTTATTATATATTAATACAAATAAAGGTTCAACTTCATTTCTCTAAATTGAAATTAAGTATTTCTAAAGTTCACTGCATGCGCCAAAGACGAGAATCATGGAGGAAAAACCAGTGGATACAAAGCTTTGCGAGTATATCATTACCATTGCCGATCAGGGCAGCGTGGCCCATGCGGCGCAGAAGCTGTATCTGACGCAATCGGCCCTGAACCAGCAGTTAGTCAAGCTTGAAAAGGAGCTTGGAGCGCCGGTGTTCATCCGGACACGGAACCATTGGACGCTCACGCCGGTGGGAGAGATTTATATAGAAAACGCCCGCCGGATCGTGCAGATCAAAACGGAGGCGTACGCGCAGATCGAGGATATGGCCAAGCATTGGAACGGCACGATCACTATTGGACTGACGGCTGAGCGCGGCATGCAGATGTTTTCTGCTGTTTATTCCGATATCCATACCCGCTATCCATATACCATTTTTCAGCCGGTGGAAGCTAATGTGGAGCAGCAGAACAGAATGCTGGAGGCGGGCCAGCTGAACATTGCGTTCCAAACGCTCCAGGAAAAGAAGTACAAATTGTTTACTTACCAGACCATTTTGCATGAGCCCTTTGTGCTCTGCGTGCCCCGGAGCCATCCGCTGGCATATCAGGAGCAGCTTCCGCCGGAACAATTTCCTATCATTGATCTCAGGCAGTTTCGGGATCAGGTTTTTACGCTGGTTCGCAAGTCCTCCACCATGCGGAACATGGTAGACATGTTGTTTGAACAGGCGGGCTTTTATCCCAGGCTGCTGTTTGACTCGGTGGGCATGCGTTCCATGCAGAAGCTGGCGGCCAACGGCCAGTGCTGCTGCATCATTCCCCGCTTTTATGCTGTTCCGAGCGAGAAGGTGGCATATTTTTTGTTGGGTGAATCGGCTCAATGGGAGCTGGCCGCCGTATATCGCCGCGACCATTACCTGAACCGCGCCGCGCGGGATTTTATCCATATGGCGTCCGATTACTGGCATACGCATTTATCTATGGAATAAGATCGCAAAAAACCGGCCGTTTCATGGCGGCCGGTTTTCAATGCCCGTTTATTGCGGCAGCTTCACCGTGGTGCCCTGTACAAAATCGTCCGGGGCCAGGCAGGGATTGGCCCGCAGCAGCTGCCCCACCGACAGTCGGTAGCGGCTTGCCAGCGAATCCAGGGTGTCCCCGGCGGCCATGACCACGCTGCCGGGCAAGGCGCAGGGCAGATTGACATTGGGCACGCAGACGGTGTCGCCCGCCTTCAGGTTTTCAAGATCGAGCGTAGGATTGGCCGCCTCCAGGGTATGCAGGCTCTTGTTGTGCTGGAGCTGAATATCGGCAGCCGTCTCATTGGCCTGCACCACGTGCCGCCTGTCAGCGGGGCAGGAAGCGGACGGCGTTTCAGGCGCGGGCGTTTCAGGCTCCTGGGCCGGGGTATCGGCGCAGGAGGGGATGCACAGCACGTCGCCCACCATTAGCCGGGAAGGATGGATATCGGCGTTGGCGTTCATCAGATCGCGCAGCGGTACGCCCAGCCGACGGGCGATCAGATAAAAACTGTCGCCGCGCTTGACGGTATAGGTGTAGGCGCAGGCGGGCTGCTGAGCAGCGGATGTAGTTTCGGACATGAAAAGCACCTCCCATAGGATGTTTCGCTCTATCCTATGCGGAGACGGCATTGACTGTGCGATGTAAAATAGGAAATTGCGGAGGGGAGAGGGGGAACGATAAGGGGCGCTGCCCCTTATAATCCCTGCCAGGGAGGGAGGCCTCCCTGGACCTGCCAGCAGCGGATGTTACTTGCGTGCTCTTTCAAGCAACTTCCCGCAGCTGATTGAAGTAGGATTGGCGCAAAGAGCGCACCGGAAATACGCGATCAACAAAAATGACCCAGACTCGAGCAAGCTCGGTCTGGGTATTTCTGTATGATCGCTATGACGCTAACGCGTCATTGACGTCGGCAAGCCGCCGTCATTTCCGGTGCGGGTAACGTATTTAAA
>JAFUDW010000012.1 GCA_017464225.1 Clostridia bacterium
CAAGCCCCAGTCTGAGGTCGGTACGCGCAGTGTGCCGAGGATTGCGCAGCAATTCCGAAAAAGCAGGCTGACGGCTGATTGAGCTTGCTCAAATCAGACGGCAATATGCTTTTTCTTTGGCCTCAGACGGCCTCTTTGCGACAACCCATATGCTATTCTGGCGGAAGTTGCTTGATAGTGTCGTCAACCTTGTTCGCCGGGATGGGTCCAGGTTATGAAATACCCTGGCGCAGGATCATAAGGGGCTCGAAGCGCCTGGAAAGGCTGCCAGTGGCAGCCTTTCAGCGTAGAGCGGGCCGGTAGGCCCCGGACGCAGCGCCCCTCATCGTTCTCCCCCCTCCTCCTCGTTGGGGTGTAATGCGTTATATACCGCCTCAGCGGCAGGGCGGTTCATGCCGCCGACCTGGAGCAGGGTATCGATATCGGCCTCCCGCATGCGCTTGATGGAGCCGAAATATTGCAGCAGCGCCCGGCGGCGGCTGGGGCCGATGCCCGGGATATCCTCCAGGGAGGAATGGGTTTGGGCCTTGCCGCGCAGCGAGCGGTGATAGGTGATGGCAAACCGGTGGGCCTCGTCGCGGATGGCCTGGATCAGGTGCAGGGCGGGGGAGCGCCGATCCAGGATGATGCTCTGCTCGCTGCCGGGCAGCCAGATCTCCTCCAGGCGCTCGGCCAGGCCGAACATGGGCACGTTCAGCCCGTACTTCCGCATGGCCTCCTGAGCGAAGCGCAGCTGCTGAGGGCCGCCGTCCACCAGGATCAGATCGGGCGTCACCCAGCGCTCGCCCTCCTCCTCCCGCTGGGTGCGGGCAAAGCGGCGGGAAAGCACCTCCTTCATGCTGGCAAAATCGTTGGGCCCTTCCACCGTTTTGATGCGGTAATGCCGGTATTCCCGGTGGGCGGGCTCGCCATCGATGAACACCACCATGCTGGCCACGCTGAGCACGCCCTGGGTATTGGAAATATCAAAGCCCTCGATGCGATGGGGAAAGCCCTCCATGCCGATGACTCGGGCCAGTTCCCGGCAGGCGCCCACGGTGCGCTCCTCATGCACCTGCTGGCGGGCGTTGCGCTTTTCCAGGGCGTCGGCGGCGTTGCGCTCGGCCATGAGTACCAGGGCGCGCTTTTCGCCGCGCTGGGGAATGGTCACCGTAACGGCGCTGCCGCGCTTTTCCCGGAGCAGCTGCTGCATGGTTTCGGCGTCCTCCATCAGCGGCGTCAGTATCTCCCGGGGCGGCTGGCGGTCGGCGTAATAGCGCAGGGCAAACTCGGTCAGCACGGCCTCGGCGGGTTCGTTGCCCTCGCCGGGCAGGGCAAAGCTTTCGCCGCCGATGATGCGCCCGCCGCGGATGATCAGCACCTGGGCCATGGCATCCAGGCCATCCTGGGCCAGGGCGATCACATCCTGCTGGGCGTCGTTGGTCTGGATGGCCCGCTGGCGCTCATGCATGCCCTCGATATCGTGCAGCGCGTCGCGCTTCTGGGCGGCCAGTTCAAAATTCCAGGCGGCGGAGGCCTCCCGCATCTCGCGCTCCAGCTTTTCGGTGATATCCTTCACATTGCCGTTTAAAAAGGAGATCACCCCGTCTATCACCTGCCTGTACTCCTCCTCGGTGCACTTGCCCGCGCAGGGCGCCAGACAGCGGCCGATCTCGTAATTGACGCAGGGGCGGATGGGCTTCGCCAGGGGCAGCTTTTTATCGCAGGTGCGCAGGGGGAAAGCCTTGCGCAGCACTTCCAGCGCGTCCCGCACGGCGGCCGCGCCGATGTAAGGGCCAAAGTACTGCGCGCCGTCCTTCTGCATGCGCCGGGCGATGGTCACCCGGGGGAAAGGCTCGCTTTTATCGATGCGCACATAAGGGTAATGCTTATCATCCTTGAGCAGGATGTTGTAATGCGGCTTGTGCAGCTTGATCAGGTTGCACTCCAGCGCCAGGGCCTCCAGATTGGTATTGCACAGCAGGATATCAAAATCGTCTACCTGAGCCACCATGGCCGCCACCTTGGGCGTGTGCTCCCGGGTATGAAAATAGCTGCGCACCCGGTTTTTCAGGTTCACCGCCTTGCCTACATATATGATCTTGCCCTCATGCTTCATCAGATAGCACCCCGGACTGTCGGGCAAAAGCGAAAGCTTGGTCTTTACCGTTTCATTGATCATGGCCTGTACCGTCCTTACTTATGCAGTATACCATGAATGCGCGGGATTTCAAAACAAAATTCGCGGGGAGTGGTTGGGGGAGAAGAGCTTTTAGCGGAGAGAAGGGAAGGGGAACGTTAAGGGGCGCTGCCCCTTAAAAACCCTGCCAGGGTGGGAGGCCGTCCGGGGCCTTCCGGCCCGCTTCTCGCTGAAAACCATCCCAAGGGAAGGTTTTCCGAGCGCTCGAAGCCCCTGGACCTGCCAGCAGCGGATGTCGCTTGTATGCTCTTACCAGCAACTTCCCGCAGTTGATTGTAACGGGGTTGTCGCAAAGAGCGCACCGGAAATACGCGATCAACAGAAACAACCCAGACTCGAGCAAGCTCGGTCTGGGCGTTTCTGTATGCTCGCTATGACGCTACCGCGTCATTGACGTCGGCAAGCCGCCGTCATTTCCGGTGCGGTTAGCGTGTTGGAAATTTCAACATCATG
>JAFUDW010000122.1 GCA_017464225.1 Clostridia bacterium
CAGGGTACTCATGATCTGTTTCTCCTTTCTACCGTACTCTAATCAGAATCCCAGCAGGCCTTCGATGACGCCGCGGGGAAGCAGCTGCTGCAGGCCGATGCGGAAGGCCACGAACACCAGGGCGGTGAACACCACGGCGACAATGGCGAATAGCGCGTAGTTGCGCTTTTCCGCGGGGGCCAGGATCAGCATTTGCAGGAACAGATAGATCACGGTGGACAGGATGAAGCCCAGTATGGGCATGATGATCACGTAACCGATGATGACGATGAAGGTCAGCAGAACAGCCATCAGGTCGCCCTTGCTTGTTTTGCTTTGCGGCTCCTCCGCTGCCGCTGTTTTCATTTTGCGCAGGCTCTGAATGATGCACAGCACCGACAGGATGGCCAGCAGCACGCCCAGCAGGATGGGCATGATCCTTGCGCTGGCGTAGCCGGGCGTCAGTTTGGGACGGGTTTTGATCTGCGCCGCGTTGATCAGGTAGAAGCCGCTGAACAGCAGAGCGGCTGCGCCAAAACCCAGATCCCGATACTTTTTGAATCGCATGGAAACACCTCTCTTGAACATGAATTTAAGCACACTTTCATATACGGAGAAGAAATGCACGGATGCGACCCATCACCCGCATTATAGCAAAAACCCACGGAAAACGGCGATTTTCCATGGGTTTCTTAGCGGATTGTTAGCGGGAAAATGCAGCTGTGCGGGCATATTCAGCGAGAAGCGGGCCGGAAGGCCGCGGAGCAACTTGCACGCCCCAGCGGGGATTTTAAGGGGAAGCGCACATCTTGAACCGCAAAGCGTTTCAATATCCCTTTTTCAGGTTTACCTGCCGCAGCAGCGGCTTTCCGGCGCAGTAGTTTTCAAGATCCTCCAGGAAAAGCTCCACAATGCGGTCCTTGGTATAGGGCAGGGTCATGTTGCCGGCCACGTGGGGGGCGATCAAAAGGTTGGGGCAATCCCACAGCGTGTCGTCGGCGGGCAGCGGCTCCTGTTCAAATACGTCCAGGGCTGCGTGCAGCCGTCCGGCGCGGAGCTCGCGCTCCAGCTCTTTCTGATCGACCACCGTGCCGCGGCCCACATTGACCACCAGCGCGCCATCGGGCAGCAGGGCCAGGCGGCGGGCGTCCAGCATGCGGAAGGTTTCGCCGGTACCGGGCAGCGAAATGATCAGGATATCGGTTGCGGGCAATGCGCCGTCCAGGTCAGATTGGGGGACGGTTCGGTCAAACAGCGCTCTGGGATTCTTTCCGCCGCGGTTGACGCCCGTCAGCGTTTGCGGCCCGAAGGCCCGCAGGCGAAGGGCGCATTCCTGGCCGATATCGCCGGTGCCAAGCAGCGTGATCCGGCTGTTTTTGATGGAGCGCACCGGCAGATCGCGGATCCATTCCCGGCGCTTCACGATGGCGTTATAATCCTGCTGGCGGCGCAGTACTTCCAGCACGATCATGATTACGTGCTCGGCGATGGTGACGCCGTAAGCGCCGGAGGAATTGGTCAGTACGGCATCGGGCGAGGCAAAAACGCCTCCACCGGCAAACTGGTTGACGCCTGCCGAGGGCGTGCACAGCCAGCGCAGGCGCGGGCTGTTTTTTGCCAGGGCGGCGGATTGACCAAAGACGATCTCCGCGTTGGCCAGAGCGGGTAGGGCGGCGGCGTCGCTGTCGAAGAACAGCGCTTCAAAACCGTGCGTTTGTGCGGCGGCGGCGATCATTGCCCGATGCTTTTGTTCCAGCGCCGCGATGGCGGTTACGATTGTTCTGCTCATAATTTCTCCTATTCCAGGCCCAGCTCCTTGCACTTGCGCCAAAGGGTGGTTTTACTGATGCCCAGCGTTTCCGCCGCTTCCTTGCGGCTTTTGGCATGGGCCAGCACTTCGATGATCTGGCGCTTCTGCAGGCTGCTCAGGGTGGGATTGTCGCTTTTTGCGATCATGATCGGTTTCTTTTCGGCCTGCCCTGCGGGCAATACCGTGGCGATATCCGCGGCGGTAACGATATCGCTTTCGCTCAGCACGGCCAGCTGTTCGCTGATGTTGCGGATCTCGCGAATGTTTCCGGGCCAGCGATAGGCCGATATGCGGCCGGCGGCCTCGGGAGATAGGGTGATCTGATCTTTTCCGAATTTGTGGGCGTAATAGGTCAGGTAATGCTGCATGATCATAGCCATATCGCCGTCCCGTTCCCGCAGGGGAGGCAATTGAATGCCGAGCACCTTGAGCCGGTAGTACAGATCTTCTCGGAACCGCCCCTGGCGGATCATATCCACCAGATCGCGGTTGGTGGCGCAGATGATGCGCACGTTGATGGGAATCACGCGGTTGGCGCCCACCCGGCGCACCTCCCGCTCCTGGATTACGCGCAGCAGGCGGCTTTGCAGCGCCAGGGGGATCTCGCTCACCTCGTCCAGAAAGATGGTGCCCTCATGGGCGGCCTCAAACAGGCCTTCCTTGCCCGTTTTGCTCGCGCCGGTAAAAGCGCCGCCCTCGTAGCCGAACAGCTCGCTTTCCATCAGGTTCTCGGGGATGGCGGCGCAGTTGACCGCCACAAAGGGACCGGTGGCGCGGTCGCTTTCGTTATGGATGGACTGGGCGAACAGCTCCTTGCCGGTGCCGGTTTCGCCCATCAGCAGGATATTGCTGTCCACGCGGGCAAAGCGCCTGGCCTGATAGATCGCCGTATGGATAGCGGCGCTTTCGCCCAGGATATCGTCAAAATGATACCGGGCCGCATGGCCGCTTACGCGCAGACGGTCGCGCAGACGGCTTTCGGCGTTGGTGATGCTCTGGGCGGCCTGAAAGGTCACCAGCGTGCCCAGCCGCTTGCCGTCATGGTTCATGATGACGCAGTTGAGCACGCAGTTGTTTCCGTTGATGCGGACGATTTCATTGGTGTAACTCTGGCTGCCGCGCAGGATGGCGCTGAGCCTGCCCTCGGGCAGCGCCCGCTGCACCGGCTGATCGATGCAGTCCTCCGCCTTGCGGCCCAGCAGCGCGGCGGCTGCCGGATTGACGGTGCGGATCATGCCGTTTTCGTCCACGGCGATGAGGCCCTCAAATATGTGCTCTATCGCGGCGCGGAACATCAGGCTGTTGTGCTTTTCCACCTGGGATACATCGGCGCAGCGCATGGCCTCTATGATGGCCAGCAGCATCGATTCCACCGAGGAGTAAATGAGCCCGGCTGGAATACCGTGCTTTTCGCAGTAATCGCAGGTGCGATGCCCGGCAAGGATCAGCTGGCACCCGTCGGCCACCGCCCGTTCCATGCCGTCTATCAGATCGCGGATGTTGACGCTGGCGGTGCGGTAGGGCTTTACGGGCACGGGAAAATCCTTTTTCATAAAGTATACGCTGCGGATGGTATTGATGGTACCCACAACGCCGATGGGCATTTCCCCGTGCCTGGACAGCGCCAGGCGGATGGAAGCCTCCATATCGCTGCCGGTGATGGGGATCTCCACCACGGGCGTCAGTACGTTGCGGGCCTTCAGGCCGGCCGCCGTGCCGCCGCGGGAGATGATGACGTCAGCGTCATAATGCCGGGACATGACGACCTCGGGCTGGATCTCGCAATCCACCGAATAGCGCGCGTCCTGCCTTTTGCCAAACAGCTTTTCATATAATTCCCATGCGTCGTGCACGACCTTGACCAGCGAAGGATCGGGAACCACAAAGGCGATATCGATCACGGAAGCATTCACCTCGTTTCTCCCGCATTATACCAGAAGGACGTCCGGAATGGCAATAATGAACTGAAAAGGGGCTGCCGCGCTATCACGGCAGCCCCGAAGGCAACGGGAAATCAGTCAATATAATCGGCCAGATAGCCGGCGTACAGATCATACTGCTCGCCATAGTAGGCTTCGGTCTCTTCGGGGGACATCTGGGAGATGTTGACCCACTGCTTGAGGGCGTACTCGTTCAGACCGGCGTTGTCCACAACCTTGGCCAGGCCTTCGTTCATGGCGGTGATCACGGCGTCATCCACGGCGTTGGGGGCGGCCAGATAGAAGAACTTGGAGAACACCACGTCGTAGCCCTGTTCCTTCAGGGTGGGGATTTCGGGAGCGCCAGCCAGGCGTTCTTCAGCCAGGATGCCCAGGCACTTGAATTCGCCGGTGGCATAGTAGTCCTTTACCAGGCCGGCCTGGGTGCCGATGACGTCCAGACGGTTGCCCAGCAGTTCGGTGGTCTTCTGCGCGGCGGTGCCGGCGTCCACGATGGCGAACTCAACGCCCGCGGCCTGCTCGAAGGCGACGCAATGCAGGTGGGTGAAGGAGCCGGTCTCGGTGGCGAAGGTGACGTCGCCGGGATGATCCTTCATGTAAGCCACCATGGATTCCAGATCAGTGAACTTGGTGTTGGCGGTGTTGATCACGAAGGCGTTGGAGAAATCCAGGAAAGGCATGCCGGCCAGCTTGAAATCATCCAGCACGTTGAACTCTTCATACATGCCCAGCATCTGGGTGATGCAGGAGCCGCTGTGATAGAACACAAAGCGATAGCCGTCGTCGGGATTGCTCAGGCAGTCCTCGAAGGCCACGGCGCCGGAGCCGCCGGCCATGTTGGTCACGATCACGTTCCAGCCCAGATCCTCGTTCAGGGCAGCCGCCAGGGCGCGGGCGTTGGCGTCGGTATCTCCGCCGGGATTGGCGGGAACGATCAGCTCGATGGAGCGCTCCGGCCATTCGGCCAGGGCGGATACGCTGGTCAGCGCCATCATCAGTACGAGGACAACAGCAAACAGTTTCTTCATTTGGGTGTTCCTCCTTGTTTTTTAGGACGTGATTCGTCCGTTTGTCTATGTTCATGCAAAAGCCGTGCCAAAGTGAGAGAATAAGCTCGAAAAATATTTTTTCTTTTGTTTGCTTGTAAAACATCTCCTTTTGCATGGCCGAAGTTCCACCGGATTTCACAAAAGATTTCATGATGAAACGCTTATGTGGTTTCAATGTGTAACGCACTGAAACGAATGAAACGTTTTTTTTGACGATTAAATGGGAAATTTCATTTTGCGCCGGTCATATTTGATGCGGGATACCGCTTTTAATGATAAAATGAATTGAAATTTATTTTAATTGGCACGTTTTTTGCATGTTAAATAATAAGCACACTTTCATTACGGAGGAGGAATCGTATGTCATTCAAAAAATGCAAGGATTTGATCCTGGGCATCGTGATGCTGCTGTTCAGCGGCTTCTATCTGATTTACGCCCAGCAGATCAAAACCCGTCCCAAGCTGACGCCCAGCTACGCCAGCGCCAAGATCATGCCCACGCTGCTGGGCGTGCTGCTGGCCATTCTTTCGGTCTTCTGCATTATCCAGGGCATCCGCGCCATGAAGGCTCCCGAGAAGAAAGAAGACAAGAGCAAAAAGCTGAACAGAGGCGACGTAATGGCCGTGGTATTCACCTTTGCGGTGATCATTGGCTATATCCTGATCATGCCCATACTGGGCTTCATCCTGTCCACCGTGATCTATCTGTTCCTGCAAATGCTGATCCTGGCCCCCGCGGAAAAGCGCAACTACGCGCTGTTCGCCATCGTCGCCGTGGTGTTCACCGCCCTGGTGTTCGTGGCCTTCCGCATCGGCCTGCAGCAGCTGCTTCCCCGCGGCGTCATCGAAGGCCTGCTGGGATTCTGATTAGAGTACGGTAGAAAGGAGAAACAGATCATGAGTACCCTG
>JAFUDW010000123.1 GCA_017464225.1 Clostridia bacterium
AGCCTCCGAGGGTGGGTGGTGGAGCTAAGGGGATTCGAACCCCTGACCTCTACAATGCGAATGTAGCGCGCTACCAACTGTGCTATAGCCCCTTATTTGGTAACTTTTCCGACCATATTTTACATCTCGTCGGATTTCGATGTCTCCGGGGCGGGAGTGCACAAGTGGCAGTTCGTTCTACCAACTGTGCTATAGCCCCTTATTTGGTAACTTTTCCGACCATATTTTACATCTCGTCGGATTTCGATGTCTCCGGGGCGGGAGTGCACAAGTGGCAGTTCGTTCTACCAACTGTGCTAATGCCCCGTCTATTCTGGGTTGCCCCAGTATCAATTTCCCAAATTAAGGGCTTTGGGGATAGGCCCTACGGGGATGCTTTTCTCGGATCGCCGATCGCATAAACGCCCCGTATCTCGGTGACGGTTATATATTATAGCAGGTTTGGGATCAAAAAGCAAGCCCTGACGCGGCAATTATTTGCGTTTTATTTTTGATTTTTTTGCGCTTGTTTGCTTTAAGATTCCCGGATCGGCCCGGAACCTGTCCAGCGCAGACAGGTGCGATAGCCCAGCTTGGCATACCAGGGGGCCACGGCGGTGTAGTGGATATAGCTGATATCATAGCCCTCTTGCCTGAGTAGAGCGGTGACGTCGCAGACCATGCGAAGGCCGATGCCCATGCGGCGGAAAGCCGGAACGGTACCCACGCAGCCCGGGCCCGCAACGCGTACTCGCCGGCCCGCCAGCTGATGGACGCCCATATCCTCTACCAGGCAGAAGCTGGCGATCCTGTCCCCGTACATGCCGCAGTATACCCGGCTTTCCGGGGTGAACAGCGGCACCCAGCCTTCGCCCACCTGTGCCACTGCGGTCAAAAGCGCCTCGCGTGGGCCGGTATACGGACCGAAGGTGACTTCCGGGGGAACGGGCAGCGGGAAATCGGCGGCGTCAAAATCCCGAAGCCACAGCAGCATTTCCTCAAATACCCTTTGATCGGGGATGCGCTTGATGTTGGGCTGATCAAAAAAGCCCGGATGGATGCCTTCAAGCAGGCCGACGGCCTCCGCGTGATCCATATTCAATCCTCCTGGCCATACAGGAATTCCCGGATAGCGGTCTGGCATTTTTCCAGATTGGGCACAACGTAATAGGTATCGTTCATCGTTCTGCGGGTATAGGCGTGCTCGATGGGTACCCGAAGTGTTTCTATATCCATATTGCCGCCGTGGGCCAGCACGCTGGCCAGCAGCGAGGCCGCCCGGGCCAGCGTCACATTGGTGTTTACTTTTCCAATATATTCGGTGATCACGCCGGTGAGCGTCAGCATATCCAGGGAGCAGAGCTTTTGATAGATGGCTAGGATCACTTTTTGCTGGCGCTGCACGCGCACAAAATCGCTGTCCAGCTTGCGGATGCGGGCGTAGCTCATGGTTTGCAGGCCGTTCAATGTGCCGGTTCCGGCTTCCTTCAGGATGCCCTCGTCCCGGGGCGCGCCGCGCAGATAATTATAGTACTCCAGGATGCCGTTCAGCTTTTTCATTTCGTCGGCGCTGACATCCAGCTCCACGCCGCCGATGGCGTCCACCAGAGCGGCCATCAGCGAGTAATTGACCGCCACATAGCCGTCCACGTGCACGCCGAAGCTTGATCCAAGTGTTTCAATCAGCAGGTCCGCCCCGCCGAAGGAATAAGCGGCGTTTAGCTTGTTGTGCCCGTGCCTGGGAATGGAAACATAGGTATCGCGCAGAAAAGAAACCAGCCGAAGCTGTCCGGTGCGGGCGTTGAAGGAGGCGAGCAGCATGGTGTCGCTGCGGCCGGTGATCTTGTCCGTGGGGCTGTCGATGCCCAGCAGCAGCAGATTGTATATGCCGGATTTGCCCTCGGGAGGCAATTCGTATTCCTCGGGCAGCACCAGATAATCGGCGTCGCCGTTTTCGCTCTGGTACATTTCCCAGAGCAGCTGGGTGATCTCCTCGTCGGTTAGCGCCGCGTCCTCGCCCAGCGCCGCCGTGGGCAGCAGCGCCAGCGCCAGGAGCAGGCAAAGGAACCGCCGGAGCATGGCCGCCGCCCCCTTTCTCTTCGTGAATGAATTTTATTATAGCATGTTTGCCGATTTCCCGCAACGCGTATTGCGGGACGCCCTTTTTGCCTGTATAATAATACGCGAGGTGTTTATTGTTATGAAAAAACTGCTTTGGCTGCGGTTCCTGCTGCTGATCCCCTGCGCCGCCCGGGCGGAGGGCGGGCTGCGCATCGCCGTTGCCAGCGATCCGCATCTGCTGTCCCCGGCTTTGGTGACCGATCAGGAGCGGCTATTGCGTATCATCAGCGCGGCTGATGGCAAGGTAACCCATTATACCCCGGAGATCGTGGCGGCCTTTGTGGAGGAGATGCTGTCGCAGCGGCCTGACTGCGTGGTTCTCAGCGGTGATTTGACGCTGAACGGCGGCAATGAGAGCCACCGCGATCTAATCGCCCAGCTTGATCGGCTGTGGCAGGCCGGGATCCCCGTGCTGGCCATCCCGGGAAACCATGACTGTACAGGGAAAGCCTATCTTTTCGGCCCCCATGGCGCGCAGCCTGTGATCGGCACGAACGACGCGCAGTTCCGGAAAGCCTATGCCGATTTTGGCTTGAACGGCGCCATTGCCCGGGATGAGGCGTCCTTCAGTTATACCTACGCGCTTTCCGACGATCTTTGGCTGGTGATGCTGGATGCCAATACCGGCGAAGCGCCAAACAGCCTGCGGGAGGATACGCTGCGCTGGCTGGAGGATCAGCTCCGCGCCGCGCAGGCGGCGGGGGCGCGGGTGATCGGCGTCACCCATCAGAATCTGCTGGTGCATTACGCGGGCTTTGCCATCGGCTTCCAGATCGATAACGCCGACAGGCTGGCGGAGCTGTACGCCCGGTATGGCGTCAGGCTGCATTTGAGCGGGCATATGCACCTGCAGCATATAGGCGAGGAGGGCGGCGTGACCGAGATCGCCACCTCCTCTTTGGCGGTCTATCCGCACCATTACGGGATGATCACCGTTTCCGGCGACCGGGCGGATTACGCGGCCCAGCCGCTGAACGTGGAGACCTGGGCGCGGGTAAGCGGGATCGAGGATGAAAATCTGCTGAACTTTGACGCCTACAGCAAAGCCTTTTTTGATGGCTGCAACAGCGGCAGCCAGGCCGAGAGGATCAACGCCCTCAATATTGAAGACGGCGAAAAGGCAGCCATGCTGGAATACTCCAACGAGCTGAACCGCTGCATCTTTGCCGGACGGGATCCCCGCTCCCTGGACGAAGCCATGCTGGAGCTCTGGCAAAAATATCTGCCCGGCTCCTTCGGAAGCAGCTATATGCGGTGGATGCTGGACAGCGTCCCCCACGATATGCGGCAGGTTTCGGTATCCCTTCGCTGAAAACGGCTGGACAAAACCCGTTTTCCCTGTTATGATAAGGGCCGTTCCCCGATGAAACACGAAAGGACATTGCGAGCATGGCGGCGTTCAGGATCAATCAGCGGCGGCAGGCCGACGAGGGCTATGGGATCACCGAGGGCGTGATCTGGAAACAGCTGCTCAAGTTTTTCTTCCCCATCCTGCTGGGCACGTTTTTCCAGCAGCTGTACAACACGGCGGACGCCATCATTGTGGGCAAGTTTGTGGGCAAGGAGGCCCTGGCCGCCGTGGGCGGCGGAACGGGCACGCTGATCAACCTGATCGTGGGCTTCTTTGTGGGCCTGTCCTCGGGCGCGACGGTGATCCTGTCCCAGTATTACGGGGCGCGCAACCAAAAGCAGGCCAGCCGCACGGTGCACACCGCCATCGCCATGGCCGTTGCAGGCGGCGTGGTGATCATGATCGTCGGCCTGAGCATTTCACCGGTGATCCTGCGCTGGATGTCCACGCCGGAGGATGTATTTGATCTGGCGGTGACGTACACCCGCATTTACTTCTGCGGCATGATCCCCTCGCTGATCTACAATATTGGATCGGGCGTACTGCGGGCGGTGGGGGACAGCCGGCGGCCATTGTATTTCCTTATCGTTTCCTGCATGGTCAATATCGTGCTGGACGTGGCCCTGGTGCTGGGGTTTGAAATGGGCGTGGCAGGCGCGGCGCTGGCCACTATCCTGAGCCAGCTCTGCAGCGCTGTGCTGGTGATCATTACGCTGCTTCGCTCGCCTCATCCGCTGCGCCTGGATGTAAAGCAGATCAGGCTCCATGGCGATCTGCTGCGCAGCGTGGTGCGCATCGGCCTGCCCGCGGGCCTGCAGTCGGTCATGTATTCGCTGAGCAATCTGGTGATCCAAGCCGCGATCAATGGCTTTGGTACCGATCTGATGGCCGGATATACCGCTTACAGCAAAATGGACGGCCTGTTCTGGATGACCATTAACGCCTTTGGCGTTTCCATCACCACTTTTGTGGGCATGAACTTTGGCGCGGGGCGGTTTGACCGGGTCAAAAAGAGCGTGCGCGTCTGCCTGCTGATGGCGGCGGGAGGCACGCTGGCACTGAGCGCTTTCCTGCTGCTGCTGGGCAAGCCGCTGTTCCATCTGTTTACCGATGAAGAGGCTGTGATCGCCCAGGGCCTGATTGTGCAGCGGTTCCTGGTGCCCACCTTTATTACCTATGTTTGTATCGAGGTATTCAGCGGCGCGCTGCGCGGAGCGGGCGATTCGCTGATGCCCATGATCATGACGCTGCTGGGCGTATGCGTGCTGCGGGTGATCTGGGTGAAGCTGATCGCTCCCATGCGGCCCGACAGTTTTCTGTTCATGCTCTCCTGCTATCCCATCAGCTGGGTGCTGACCTCGATCCTGTTTGTGATCTATTACCTGACAGGCAGCTGGGTAAAGCGCTGCAAAGCCCGGATGGGACTGGAATAACAAACAGGCGGCAAGCCGTAAAAGCCTGCCGCCTGTTTTTTGCTATGAGATTTGAAAAGATACAGAGGCAATCTTTATCGGTGGGCTTGTGCCTATCATATTAATTCATGCCAGATAGAATAAATTAAAGCGCTTCAAATAGTGTTAATTAAGCATTGAATTAATTCTTTAAGGTTGGGGAGCCAAATCTTTCGAGGTGTAATTATTGCCTTTATTGTTATACTGTATGGTTATCTATTGCTTACTTCTTAATGATTTACAAAACTATAGATGAACAAAGCGGGGTAATTTGACATTAATAGCTTTAATCCATTTTTTCAAGTATTTCTTTCATGCGGGACAGTAAGCCCGGAAAATCTTCCGTGATGGTTTCCCAAACAATGTGCAGGTTTACGCCATCATAATCATGAACAAGCCGATTGCGCATGCCGTACATGCTATGCCAAGGAATATCGGGATATTGTTTAACAATCGAGCGATCCAATAAATTGGTCAATTCGCCGATTTGCAGCACGTTAAATATACATGCCTCCTGGAGCATCGTGTTTTGCAGAAAATCCGCATAAGTTGTATCCGCGCAGTAAGTAAGCGTCCTTTGTATATGCGCAATGATCTTCTCCAATATTTGTATCGTCTTATTCATGCTCATAGATTACCTTTCCGGTTTGCATGATTTCCCGGTCTATTCTGGAATTAGGCACGATATCCTGGGTGTCGATCAGGTCAACGGGACAATCCAGAGAACTGCAAACATCCTCCAGCAGGCCAAAAAAGCGAATCCCCCTCAATCCGCTGTCCACCATCAGATCAACGTCGCTGGCCGCGGTGGCCGTTCCTTTGCTGTAAGAGCCAAAGAGCATGGCTTTTTTTACTCCATTTTTTTGAAAGACAGGAGTCAGAATGGCTTTCAGCTCCTCCATTGTATACATGCGGGACATCCGATCACCTTCTATATGAAAATAACCCGGGAAACTTTCGTTTTCCGGGTTCTTGGCGCGCCCCGCGGGATTCGAACCCACGACCTTTTGATTCGTAGTCAAACACTCTATCCAGCTGAGCTAGGGGCGCATCTGCTGTCCTGAAACAGCTTATATAGTATAGCGCACATTGATAAAAAAAGCAAGCTTTTTTTCTAAAAAATTTTTGGCAGGTTGTTTTCTGTATTTAAATGACAAGAAAATGAGGTAAACAGAGATGTCCTTTGCGCTTTGCAAAAAAAAGAAAACAGTTGACAAAATCTTTAAACAAGATTATAATAGGCTACGTTGCGTAGGGGCATGGTGTAATGGTAACACGTGGGTCTCCAAAACCTTTGTTGAGGGTTCGAGTCCTTCTGCCCCTGCCAAATCAAAAGCCCCGCCTGTGGCGGGGTTTTTGAGTTGGCAAAATGCAATAGAGGACTCGAACAGAGCGGCAATGAATGACAGCCCGGTGGGCTGTCAGAACCGCGACCGGGCTTCGCCCGCAAGCGAAGTCGAGTCCTTCTGCCCCTGCTAAATCAAAGGCCCCGCCTGTGGCGGGGTTTTTGATTTGGCAAAATGCAACAGAGGACTCGAACAGAGCGGCAATGAATGACAGCCCAGTGGGTTGTCAGAGCCGCGACCGGGCTTCGCCCGCAGGCGAAGTCGAGTCCTTCTGCCCCTGCCAAATCAAAGGCCCCGTTGTGGCGGGGGTTTTGATTTGACAAAAGCTATAGGGAAAACGATCAAGTGATCCGTATCATCTCCGCGCGGAAAGCGGACGCTATGGAAGCTGAGCAATATAATGAAATGGGGGTGTAATCCATGCGCGGTCATTACGATTTTTCCAAGGGCGTCAAAAACCCCTATGCGTCGCAGCTAAAAAAGCAGGTGACAATCAATCTGGACGCTGAAACGGTGGACTATTTTAAGGCCCAGGCCGAAAAGACGGGCATTCCCTATCAGCGATTAATCAACTTCTATTTGGCTGACTGCGTTAAAAATAAACGGCAGTTATCCTGGACGTAAGCGCTCAGTATTCAGCGCTTCATGCGGAGCGCTTTTTACAGTTATGTGCATTGATCAATGATGACACCGGGGAAAATAGTTATTTAAAATCAATCAGCCAACCAATCAAAGGCACTCGTTGAACACCGATGCGAATTTTTTACGCGGAATATTTGACGGATGCCGTACTGTGTGCTATAATTTTACAGTTAAATCGATTTTCTGGAGGGATTTTCATGTCCGGTCATTCCAAATGGCATAATATTCAGGCGAAAAAGGGCAAGGCGGACGCCGCGCGCGGCAAGATTTTTACCAAGATCGGCCGTGAAATCGCCATCGCTGTGCGCGAGGGCGGCGCGAACCCCGAAAGCAACGGCAAGCTGCGCGACGTGATCGCCAAGGCCAAGGCCAACAACATGCCCAACGACAATATCCAGCGCTCCATCAAGAAGGCCGCCGGTGAAGGCAGCGGCCTGAGCTATGAGGAGATCGTATACGAAGGCTATGCCCCCGGCGGCGTGGCCATCATCTGCAATATCGTGACCGATAACCGCAACCGCACCAGCGCCGACGTGCGCCATATCTTCGATAAAAACGGCGGCAGCCTGGGCACCCCCGGCAGCGTGAGCTACATGTTTGACAACAAGGGCGAGATCGTGATCGAGCGCGAGCCCGGCATGGACGAGGACGAGGTCATGATGATGGCGCTGGACGCCGGCGCCGAGGATATGAAGGCCCAGGAGGATGTATTTGTCATCTATACCGCGCCCAATGATTTCTCCGCCGTGCGCGAAGCGCTGGAGCAGCAGGGCCTGTCCTTCCTGTCCGCCGATAAAAAGATGATCCCCCAGAACACTGTGGAGGTCACCGATCCCGATACCGTGGCCAAGATCGAAAAGCTGCTGGATATGCTGGATGACAATGATGACGTGGCCGATGTGTATCATAACGCCGAGCTCCCCGAAGAGGAAGAAGAAGAGTAAGCGTTTCTATGCGCGATCAGTGCGGAGGGCATGCCCTCCGCACGCGTTTTTTATCCGGTTGTTGAAGGCGATAGATTATGAGTTATTTTTCCATCGTAATTCCTTATGTGCTGTGGATGCTGGTCTATATCCTGGTGGGCTATGGGACAACCAAGGCCGGGTGGACGGAAACCGCCCACGCCCGGTCGATCTCCGGCCTGATGGTGTATATATTCGCCCCGGCCATGTTTTTTAACGCATTTCAGCGCATGACCTATGATCCGGCGGAGTTCAGGAGCATTGCGCTGTTTTTTGTCGTTACGCTGCTGATCCAGGCGGCGGTGATCGGTTTATTGTGTCTGGCGCTGCACCGGCGGTTTGAGGACGCGCGAAGCCGATTTTTAAGCTTTGCCACCGTGCTGGGCAATGTGGGATTCCTGGGGCTGCCGCTGGTGACCGCGCTCTTTCCCGATCGGCCCATCGTGGCCTGCTATAGCACGGTGTATGCCCTGAGCATGAACCTGGTGGTGTTTACCCTGGGCGTGTACCTGATCACGCGGGATCGGCATTATATGTCGCTGAAAGCGGCGATCCTCAATCCCACAACGCTGACCATCCTGTTTACGCTGCCTTTCTACTTTCTTAATATCCACCTGCCGGTATCCATCCTGGATAATCTGGCGCTGCTGGGCAGGGTCACCACGCCTTTATGCATGATGGTGCTGGGCATGCGCCTGGCGGCGGTGGATCTGAAACAGCTGTTCTCCCAGCCCTTCGCTTATGTGGGCAGCCTGCTCAAGCTGGTGGTCTATCCGCTGCTGGCCTATGGCATGGTATATTTCATTCCGGGCCTGGATACGCCCTTTAAAACCTGCGTGCTGGTGCTTAGCGCCGTTCCCTCGGCAGCCATCGTGCTGTCCCTGGCCGAGCTGCACCGCTGCGAGCAGGAGAACGCCGCCAGCGTGCTGCTCATGTCCACCCTGCTATGCGTGGTTACCATCCCGCTGGTGATGCTGGTGCTGTGATCGGCTGCGTTATTTGTCCCTGAGATATCGGATGGAGCGAGCGGAAGCGGTCCTTTCGCGCCGCCAATGCATAAAAACCGCCCAAAGGCGGAGAAATAGCTGAGAAATACCGAAAAAATTCGCAAAAAAGGCTTGCGTTTTTACACGTTCCGTCCTATAATGAATAACGGTTAAGGTTCGGGTCTGTGGTTGAAAGCCGAAGCCAGTCGCAGGCAAAGCGGTCCACGTAAGCCAGGGGAAATTCCCGGTGAGCATGGTGCGGTTTAGATGTAAGCCCGGCCGGACGAACGTCCGAGAGAGCGGAGTGGGGGCCGATGATGGCTATGAGCAAAGCTCCTGCCGGCGAGTGTGGGGTCAAAAACCAGGTCAGCCAATCCTTAAACCGCATATCATTATCAGGGGGTTTCCACCTATGTACGAAGACAAGACGCTGGTATGCCGCGACTGTGGGCAGGAATTCGTGTTCACCGCTGGCGAACAGGAATTCTACGCTGAGAAGGGCTTCCAGAATGAGCCCACCCGCTGCAAGGCTTGCCGTCAGGCTCGCAAGGCCAGCCGTCCGGCTCCCGGCGCTCCCCGCGAGACCTACACCACCACGTGTGCGAATTGCGGCGCTGAGACCACTGTTCCTTTCATTCCCAAGAACGACCGCCCCATCTATTGCAGCGAGTGCTTCGCCGCGATGCGCCGGTAATTTTACCGCTAA